>JBHLNW010000006.1:0-76980 GCA_048941185.1 Promethearchaeota archaeon | reverse complement strand
GAATTAGTCCAGATTCTCCTGAATCTCATGGAAAATTTATTGAAAAGAAAAATTTGAAAGTTATCCTATTGAGTGATGCGGATAAAAAAGTAATTAAAAAATATGGTAAATGGGGCAAGAAAAAGTTCAGAGGTAAAGAATATATAGGTGTTATTCGAAGCACTTTCTTAATTGATCCAGAAGGAAAAATAGCACATATCTGGCCTAAAGTTTCTATAAAAGGACATCCTGAGGATGTTGAAAAGATCTTAAAAGAATTAATTAAATAATCTTTTTTTACTCTCTTTTTTATAAAATTAGGAGAATTTGTATATTTAGAGAATTATAATTAAAAATTAGAATAAACTGTTTATTAATAATCAAGGGTAACTTTCAATCCATAAGATTCCATTATAATTTTGAGATTCTCCATCTGTTCATCGCTAATAAAACTAATATTTGGTAATGGATAGATTCTATCTAAATATCCATACTTATGTTTTCCCCATTCGTGATATTTTAATAATGAACTTTTCTCGATTGGTTTTTTTGATAAAAACTGAGCTAATTCATTCATATATTGATTAGAATCGTTAAAACCTGGAATTACGGGGATTCTTATCCATACTTTCTTCTTTTTTTTGAGACAACTCTCAAGATTCTTTAATATTTTTTCGTTGGGAACTCCAGTTTCTTTTTGATGGAATTCTGAATTCAAATGTTTAACGTCAAAAAGTAATAAATCCGTATAGGGTAAAATTTTATCAAAATCTTCACTTTTGGCATAACCAGTAGTATCAATTGTGGTGTGCAATGATTTTTTTTTAAATTCTTTTAGTAAGTTGAGTGTGAACTCTAGTTGAAAAAGTGGTTCTCCTCCTGAAATTGTAACCCCTCCTCCTGAATTATTGTAAAATAATTCGTCTTGCATAACTTCAGAAACAACTTCATTTAAGGTAACTTTTTTGCCTATACTATTTATCACATTTAAATCACAGACTTCTACACATTTCATACAGAAATTACATTGAGTTCGATTTATTTGAATAGTTTCATTATCAAAAGCTATTGCTTTAGGTCCACAAACATCTAGACATCGACTACATTTATCACAACGTTCTTTTCTTAAAAAAATTTCAGGATAGGGATTGATAGATTCCGGGTTTGAACACCATTTACACTTTAAAGGACAACCTTTAAGAAATACGGTTGTTCTTATTCCAGGACCATCATGGATACTATATCTTTGGATATTAAAAATAAATCCTTCCTTTCCCGTCTGACTTCCTTTCAAAAATTCTGACACTCCTATTATTTCTAGAAACACTGGGGGGTACGTGCAATAATTGAATCCTGCAAATCCTTACTAAGGTCAACGAAATATGCTGAATATCCTGCTACTCGAACCATCAAATTAAAATATTTCTCCGGGTTATTTTGGGCGTCTTCTAATACTTCTCGCCCTACTGCATTAAATTGAATGTGATGAATTCCCAAGTCTGCCCATGTTTTCAGATATTGGGCAAAAACTTCTGCATTATGTCCTTTTAAATATTGTGGCATAAAACTTTGATTCAAAAGATGATTCCAACTAAGTAATGGGTCCACTTTCGAAACAGATTTTAATACAGCTGTTGGTCCTTTTTTATCTCTTCCTCCCACGGGAGAAACACTTCCATCATGAAGAGTTTCCCTCGCTTTCCTTCCATCTGGTGTTGCTTCACAACCTTTTCCTAGAAACCAAAATGCAGATGCAACTGTACCATCTGGTATACAAGGAGTTCCTAAATTCGTTTTGCATTTCATTGTTTCAGTCATGATCATCTTTCCTAATCTTCTTGATATAGAATCGACATAATCGTCATCATTTCCAAACTTTGGAGCATCTATAAAAAGTTTTCTGAGATCTTTATATTTTCCTCTCCAATTTTTTCTTAATGCATCCATCAATTCACTCATAGTCGCCTTTTTCTCTTCAAATACTAGCTTTTTTATAGCAGCAAAAGAATCTGCTACATTATTTAATCCAAGAATAACAACGTCTCTGTAATCAAGAATATAATTCCATTCTCGAACATCTTGAGCTCGTTCAATTGAATCATCATGTAATGCAGACAAGAATGGACGTGGTACATATTCTTTATAAAAACAATCAGCTATGTTAGATAGAAATACTAGCTTTTTAATTCTAAACTTATAATTTTCAGTAAAATCATCAAAAAGTTCCTCAAATGAAGTAGCTTCTTCTCCGATATTCTTTAGTGTTTTTGTTAATTCCTGTGGAACTGGAATTGCTGTAGCCCAAGCAGAACGGTGATTAAAATTCTTTCCGGGGATTGTTGGAACCATACAATTATTTATAGAATAGTTTTGAGCATCTTCTAAAGGAACACCCAGACTAACCAATCGTGTAATGTTAACGTTGTCATTAAAAAAAGCAGGTTGGGGCATTCCTGTACTTATGACTTCAATAGCTTTTTCAATTAGTTTTTTGGGAATTTTATTATTCCATCTTAAAGCTAATGGAGGAGTTACAGTTCTTACTGAGTTCATAGCATCTAATACTATATATGTCATCTCATTGGTAATATCTTTACCTTCTGAATTTGTTCCACCAATCGTAATAGTCTGAAATCCTATTGCACCACCACCAGCACCAGACCATATAGGAGGATGTAAAAATCCAGTCTCTTGAGATTTTACAAAAATACATTCAACAAGTTCTTGAGCTTTTTCTCTCGTAATTTGATTATTTTTTAAATCGTTCTCAAAATATGGGTTAAAACATACATCAAATCTAATTCCGTCTCCAACCATTGGTACATCAATGAAATTGATAATCAGATGGATAAACCAATAAAATTGTAATGCTTCTTGTAATGTTCTAGGCGGATTTTCAGGTACCCATTCGCAAATTTTGGCTATTTCTTCTAGTTCATATTTCCTCATAACATCTCCAATACTTCCTGCTTCTTTTCTAGCTAAATTTGCATATCTTTTAGCCCAATTAATCGCCCCTTCAATAGTAATGATAACGCTCTGTAAAAACTGTTTTTTATGGACATATTCTTCCCCATTGTTATTCCCATCTAACCATTCATTCTCAAGTCTTTGGAGTCTTTCCTCAGCTTCTTGAATAACTCCTTTCAAACCTATTTGGAAGAGCTTTTCAAAATTAGGAGTAGCAGACTCCCAATTAAATACATAAAATTCATTATATAAGTCTTTAGGAATAATATTTTTAAACAAATGGTGTATCGATAAATTTTCCCAATATTTATCAATTTCAATAAGTTCTTCTCGTTCTTCTTCAGTTAACATCTCTGAATAAATTTGACCTGGTGCTGTTTCCCTTTCAACCCATTTATACGCAAATTCAGGATAATGTACAACCGAATCTGGTGTAGATGCAAAATTTCCAACTATTAATTCTTCAGGTCTGAGATATATAGTCATATTTTCCAAAATATATCTTAATCCCCAGGCTCTTCTCAAAACCATCGGTTTTCCTTCAGATTGCTTATAAGATTCCGTCAAAAGTTTTGCTCTCTCTAAATCTAAACTCCACCTCATTCCGGGTCGGTTTGCTCTAGCATCATCAGCTATCTCAATATTTGCGACCTGTAGAGATTTTATTGGAGTTTTCATCATTAATTTTTGAGTTCTTTCAGTCATAATTTTTTATACTCCCTTATAACAAAAATAACTTATGATTATTAGATATTAGTTAAAACTAATAATTAATAAGATTAAAAATTTATTTAAACGTTGGTTTTGTACTTTCAATTTTCAAATTTTACCAAATTCTTAGGTTCAACTAAGATTTAACCTTTTTCTAATTTATAATAAAGTCACGGATAATGACTTTCATATTTAAGTTCATTTATAATAATATTAATAGCTCATAACCAACGTTTTGATATTCTATGTTAATCATTATTAAATTATGAGTATAAAAGAAGCAGATTTTAATAAATTAAAATCTGAAAAGAGTCCATATTTACTACAACACGCTAAAAATCCAGTAGATTGGTATCCTTGGGGAGAAGAAGCATTTATTAAAGCTAGAAATGAGGATAAGCCAATATTTCTGTCAATTGGATATTCAACTTGTCATTGGTGCCATGTAATGGCGCATGAATCGTTTGAGGATGATGAAATAGCTAAATTGATGAATGAAGTATTTGTATCCATAAAAGTGGATCGAGAAGAACGCCTTGATGTTGATAAAATTTATATGACAGTCTGTCAAATGATGACAGGATCGGGAGGTTGGCCACTTACAATCATCATGACTCCTGATAAAAAACCTTTTTTTGCTGGAACATATTTCCCGAAAGAGACTCGATTTGGACGAATTGGATTATTAGATTTAATTAAACGTATTCAAGAACTTTGGAAAAACCAAAAAAATGAAATTTTAAATTCTGCAGAACAAATTGTTTTTAGTCTTCAAAATATTGATCAGGAGTCTCCTGGTGAGAAATTTTCAGATAACTCTCTAAAAAAGGCATATCGAGAATTATCCATACAATATGATTCTGTGAATGGTGGATTTGGTACTCGGCCAAAGTTCCCTACCCCGCATAATCTTATATTTCTACTTCGATATTGGAAACGGACTGGAGATGATAAAGCATTAAAGATGGTAGAAAAGACCTTATTGGAAATGAGAAAGGGTGGAATTTATGACCATATTGGTTTTGGTTTTCATAGATATTCAACTGATTCTGTCTGGCTTGTACCTCATTTTGAAAAAATGCTCTACGATCAAGCATTAATCGTAATTGCTTATATTGAAGCCTACCAAGCTACAAAAAATGATTTATATAGGAAAACTGCTCAAGAAATATTTACTTATGTTCTAAGAGATATGACTTCTCCTGAAGGAGGGTTTTATTCAGCTGAGGATGCTGATAGTGAAGGAGAAGAGGGAAAATTTTATTTATGGTCTAAAAAGGATATGGAAAAAATTCTTGAAAAACATGAAGTGGATTTAATTCTTAATTTATTTAATATTGAAGATTTTGGGAATTATCTTGAAGAGGCTTCAAGTAAAAAGACAGGGAAAAACATCTTGCACTTAAATAATCTTCCAGATACGGAAATAGTTGAAAAAATTGAAAAAATCCGTCTTACTCTATTTGAAGAAAGAGAAAATAGAATCCATCCTCATAAAGATGATAAAATTTTGACTGATTGGAATGGATTAATGATTGCAGCTTTAGCTAAGGGTGCTATTGCTTTTCAAGAAAATAAATATTTGGAAAATGCTAAAAAGGCTGCAAACTTTATCCTTTCAAAACTTACAGACTCTAATAATAAATTATTACATAGATATAAAGATGGCGTATCAGAAATTAATGGTTTCTTAACTGACTATAGTTTTCTCATTTGGGGCCTTATTGAACTATATGAAGCCACTTTTGATATTTTCTTTTTAAAATCTGCTCTTGAATTACATAAAATCCAAAATGAGGATTTTTGGGATAAAAATATTGGAGGATTTTTCTTTACTTCCAAAGATAGTGAACAATTATTAACCAAACAAAAAGAAATTTATGATGGAGCAATTCCTTCCGGGAATTCTATTGCTATGCTTAATTTACTGAGATTAAGTTATATTACAGGAGATCATGAATTAGAGGAAAAAGCTGACAAATTACTAAGAGTTTTTTCTGAAAAAATTAAGGCAAACCCATTAGCTTATACTCAATTTTTAATTGCTATTGATTTTGCTTTAGGCCCAAGTTATTCATTAGTTATAGCAGGGAATTCTTTAGGTGAAGATACAAAAGAATTTATCAATCTAATTAGAAATGAATATACACCGAATAAAGTATTAATGTTAAGAAAGATCGAGCAAGAAACCCCAGATATTGATAAATATTCAAACTTTGTAGAATTTTTCTATGATTACCAAGGGAAAGCTACTGCATATGTTTGTATAAATAAAACTTGTAAACCTCCAACTCACGATATTAATCAAACATTGGAATTTTTAAAACCTAAATGGGTTTAATAGTTCGAAATACTGTAAAAATTAAATAAAAATAGACTTATAATCCAAATTTTTCAATTTTTTGATTTACTAAATCTTTTAATTCGTCGATCGATTTCACGACATTCATTTCATCTTGAGAGATAAACAATTCAAAGCCAGATTTGTCTAGAAGATATGCTGAGGGAAATTTGGCATCTGAAACGTTATATGTTTCACTAAATTCATCTTTATGTAAAAATTCAAACTTAAATTTGTCCTTCTTTTTAAATTCAACCGGAACATCTAAATCATTAACAAAATTTTTCCAATCTTTTTTCATTCCGAAAGCTCCAAATGTTACTGCACATAAATTACATTGGTAAGTGCTTTTACGAAAAGTTTTATGAAGTGTATCTTTAAAGCCTGTAAAAAATCCTCCCGATTCAGCATTATACACAAAAATTAGTTTCTTTCCATTATCTTCGCTCACTTAAATCAACCCTTAATAGAAATTTTATATTATACAAAATAGTTTAATTGTAAATTTTTTTAATTTATAGGTTATAAAACATAAATTTTAAGCATTTTTCTCAAAAAAAAATACAAAAATATGATAAATGTTATAATTACTTTTGTAAATCAAGCGTTTAAAGAATAGGCTGCGTAATATATGGCAATTTATTAATCTTACTTAAAACTAATACTTCCATTTCATCCAACGATTTCACAGAATTCATTTCATCATCAGAGATAATTAATTTTAATTTTTCACTCTCAAGAATATAAGCTGAAGGGTATTTTGCCTCATTTACATTAAATTTTTTCTCGAATTCATCTCTATGTAAAAATTCAGTATCTATATCTAAATTATTAATAAATGATTTCCAATCTTTCCTCATAGAGAAAGCACCAAAAGTTTGCATGCACAGATTACACTCATATGCGCTAGGTCTAAGAATCTTTTTCCAAAAATCCTTAACTAAATTTATTACTCCCGAATCAGCATTATAAACAAATATTAGTTTTTTTTCTTTAATTTTATACACCCCGTTAATAAAATATATCAAATTACCAGTTTTTAAGGTCCTCATTATCATTTATAAAAAAATAGTTATTTTAAGAGAATAAAATTATGAAAAAATCACAAAAACTCTGTAAAATATTAATTAAAATTAGGAAACATATGTCAAACTGAGATATTGGAATGGAATAATTTGCGAATTTTTTCCATCCTATTTCTATTAGTGTTCCAATCAAAACCACCAATACGTGATTGAGATTTTAGATGTATAGCTTTTTCATTATCATCAAATAAAAATTCCACATCATCTCTAAATCGAAATAGAGGTGTTATAAATAAGTAGTGTAAATAATTATTTGTTTCTTTAAGCAATTTAGTCCTTTTTAATGAATTGAGTAATTTTTTTAATTTTTTTTTCGCCTCTTCCATGTTTGATTTATATATTATTGGTTCAATATAATTTACCGTATATTTTTTATCACATTGAGATGACACGCAGTAATGTCGTTTTGGGCAAGGATAAAATTTTCCATTAATTAATCCGACTTTTTTTTCTTTTATTGGCAAAATCATTACCTTCTCGGAGAATTAATTTTCACTATAGAACAATTGTGTTATATTTTCCATTCGTTTCTTATTAACTCCAAAATCGCTATATCCAAGCCTTGCAGCTGAACGGAAATGTATAATTTTTTTTGAATCATCAAAATAAAACTCCACATCATCCACAAATCTAAAAAATGCTGTCCTAAATTCAATATGAATATAATTTTCTGTCTCCGTTTTAATTCTAAATCTCTTTAGGGAATTTATAATTCTTAAAATTTTAGATTTAGCTTCTTTTAAAGAGCTACTATATTTTATTGGTTCCAATTTATGTTTTTCATCTTTACTTTGAGTTGAAACACAATTAGGGGACTTAGGGCAAGGATGGAATTTGCCATCAGTAATTCCAATAGGTTTTTTTGTCATTTTTAAAAAAAACACCTAATTCATTTATTATTTATTGTTAAATATGAAATCACTTCAGAATATATAGATATTGTTTATAACTTTGAAAAAAGAATATTTAAGAAATAGACAGTTAGAAAAAATGATTTACTCTTTTTATGTTATACATCGAGTATATCCTTTATATCTGGAATAATTTTTTCAGGATCAAAATAAGTTGTGTTGCTTGTTTTAAGAAATTTATTTATTTCGTCTCTATATCTTTCTTCAAAATCTTGTAAAAAGTAAGCTAACCTTTCTTTTAATCCTTTTTTCGCTGGTTCTGAAAGAAATAATGCTAATTTTATCCATTGACCATAAATAGCATGTATATAGAATCCTTTATACTTAATTTCATCCATTCCTTCTGCTCCGCTGATCTCAGAAACAAATGAATCCATAGCACTTAAAAAGCCAGAGACAAGCTCTTGATCCAATTTTAGATCTTCGCGAGCATAATCTATTAAAGGGAGACCAGAAGTTTTTTCAATTATTAATACTGTTCTAAATATTTCTCGATATCTTGGTTTTCTTATTAATGATTTTTCTTTTTCTAATGCTTCCTCTTTAGGTAAAATTTCATACATAACAAAGTCTTTTGGATTATATGAATCTGACTCACTGAATTCATAATCTGAAATCTTAGATAGCCTTGATTGGGCTCTAATTGGTTCGCGTGGAAGTTTCTTAATATAATTATCCCTAATATCTGTATCATGATCTTTGGATTTTTTGCCTTTAGTAATTCCCAAAACCCTTTGGTGTATTGGATCTACTACATAAAGCCAAATATTTAGTTTTTCCATATCTGAGATTAATCTTTCTAAACCTATATTAAATACTCCCCTGGGTGTAGTAACAAAAACAGTCCAAGTAGCAATTTTGGAAGCTTCATTTAACAGATAAAATGTTTTTTTATATTCCTCCTCATTCATTTGAGGGCCTGTTCGAACAAAAACAGCTTCAGTTCTTAAAAGGGGTTTTTTCTTTATCAAATATAAATCTAAATTATATTTCGAGTCATCAATACTTGAGGTGTTATAAACATCTATTCCCAAATCCGCGCAATAATCTGCAAAAACATCAATCAACTCGTGTTTCGCAATAAAATCAAATCTAGATAAATATTTTTTAATCTTATCGTCCTTAAAGAGCATATCTGCGATAAAAGCTAAACATGTTGGATAAAATTTTTGAAGTTCTGAAATATTTTTGTATTTTTCATAAAAATGAATACTAATATAATCTAGATAATCCAATTTTGTTAATTCTTCGTCTATCGGAATTGGAATCCTATTTGTTTCAGAAAAATTTTCTAGTTCTTTAAATCGTATTCTAACAATCAAACAATTTAAGCATATTATTCCTATTTTACCTTGATTTTCTTGCAGAATAATATCAAGAATTTCTTCTGGACTTTGAGAAGACATGATAAAAATTATAATTTTTACATTTTAAAAGATTATTATAATATAATATGAATTAGTTTTATTTTTAAGATTATCTTAAGCTTTTAAGAGAATATAAGCATCTTTTAATCTTAAAATTGCGGTAAAGAATACTAATCCAGCAAAAATCCATAATAATAAAAAACGTATTGAAACAAAAATTGTACTAAAAAAAAGAAATAAAAACGTTTCTGAGCGTTCCATAAGTCCTGAACGATAATATATTACTTTTTCTAACTCATTTAATTCATCTTCTTTTATAGCTGCTCCCATCAATAGAAACATGGATAAACATAAGACAATTGCTCCAAGAGAAAATAATCCCGGCCACATTAACATTAAAGGGTCTGTAGAGATAAGGGATATAATAATAGTTACTTCTACAGTTCTATCACAAAAAATATCCAAAATACCTCCAAAAGTAGTTGGTCGTATTAACCTAGCTAAAGCTCCATCTAGAGCATCAAAAAAAAAAGATATAAGCATTAATGTAGCAGCACAAATGATTAACTGAGTTCTCCATATAAGTATTCCACTTAAGAATATAGAAAAAGCGCTTATTAATCCTATAATTAAAGCAATAATGGTAATTTGATTGGCTGAAATTTTATTGTAAAACAATCTCTTAACTATTTTTTCCACAAGTATTTTAAATTTAGTTTTGGACAGCCATTTATCAATCATTGAATCAATTATTCAATATCTGGCTTGAAATATAAAAATTAATATATTATTTATAAAAAAAAAGAACTTACTTACAACCTATCAGTGATTATTGAATAAATTTGTTCAGCAGTAAAACCTTTAATATCAATTGCGGAACATCTGCAATTACCTGAACAAGCACCACAGCCTTTGCAAAGTGCTTCATTGATTTTAGCTACTGTCCCGAACCATCGATCTTCAACAAGCTCAATTGCTCCATAAGCACAATTCTCAACACACATACCACATCCAATACATCTTTCAGGATAAACAATTCCAAAAAAGGGTTCAACTTCTACTTCACCCTTAGCCATTAATACAGCTGCACCAGAAGCTGCTCCTTTAGCTTGAGCTACAGCATCTGGAATATCTTTTGGGCCTTGAGCGACTCCTGCTATGAAAATACCATCTGTCAATGTGTCAACAGGTCTTAATTTTGGATGTGCTTCTAAAAAGAATCCATCAGCAGATCTTTGAATTCTTAACAAGGAAGTTATAATATCTGCATCCGCTCTCGGTTCCAAGCCACAAGATAATATAAATAAGTCAACTTTTAGTTCAACTGGTTGCTGGAGTAAGGTGTCTTCAGATCTAATAATAATATTATGATCCTCGTCTTCACTGACTTCTGCAATTCTACCTCTCATATATGTGATTCCATAATTTCGACCCGCAGATTCGTAAAATTCTTCATAACCTTTTCCAAAAGCTCTAACATCCATATAGAAAATATATACATCTGCATCCGGATGCTTTTCTTTATATTGACGTGCTTGTTTTGTTGCATACATGCAACATACACGTGAACAATATTGATTACCCCCCTCTCTAAAATTCCTACTTCCCACACATTGAAGGAAGGCAATACTATGTGGTTCCTTTAGGTCAGACGGCCTTACGGGTTTCCCTATAACTGGTCCAAAAGAACTTAGTAAACGTTCCATTTGAAGTCCAGTAATTACATTTGGGTACTTTCCATATCCATACTGTTTTAGCTCTGTTGGATCATATAAATCCCATCCAGTTGCTACGATAATTGTCCCTACCTTAACTTTCAGATATTCTGGTTTTTCATCAAAAATTATTGCTTCTGGTTCACATACATCAGTTCTTGCACAGATACCACATTTAATACAATGATCCATATCTATTGTATATTGACCTGGGACAGCCTGGGGAAATGGAATATATATTGCTTTTCGAGCAGCTAATCCTAAATCAAACTCATTTCCGACAGATACAGGGCAGTAATCTACACATATTCCACATCCTGTACATTTTTCTTGATCTACATAATGAGGCTTTTTTAATATTGTAACTTCAAAGTTTCCTATATACCCAGAGACTTCTACTACTTCTGAATATGTTAAAAGTTCAATATTCTTCTCTCGTGAGACTTCAGACATTTTTGGTGTAAGAATACAGCTCGAACAATCCATAGTCGGAAAAGTTTTATCAAGTTGGGCCATATGCCCTCCAATTGTTGGTGATTTCTCTACTAAATACACTTTATAACCCTCAGCGGCTAGATCTAGGGCAGCATTCATTCCCGCTATTCCACCTCCAATAATTAAACAAGAAGGTTCTACTTTCACTTTCTGAACTTCTAATGGAACTAATTCCCTAGCTTTTGCGATCGCCATCCTAATATGATCTTTAGCTGTTTCGTATGCTCCCTCTGGCTCTTTCATATGCACCCACGTAGAATGCTCTCGAATATTAGCCATCTCAAATAAAAATTGATTTAATCCAGCTTCTTTACATGCAATTCTAAAAGTAGGTTCATGCATTCGTGGAGAACATGCAGCAACTACTACCCTATTTATTAATCCTGTTTCAATATCTTCTTTAATCATTTTTTGTCCAACATCAGAACAAAAGAATTTATATTCTCGAGCTACTTCTACATTTGGAAGTGTTTTTGAATATTCAACCAAATCTGGAACTGAAACAACACCACCTATGTTTACACCACAATGGCAGATATATACTCCAATTTTCGGTCTTTCATTTCCAGTAATTTCAATTTGTTTCTTAATTTCTGTCATTTTTTAACCCTCCTAGGTTAATTGTCCTTTAACAAGTTTTAGAAATGGATCAATTGAAATAAATGGTGGAACACCAGTCAATTCATGATTTTTAATTAATCCTAAAAGATTTGGATCAATTCCAAAAGCAAGACCTAACAACTGAGTTATATAAACAACAGGGATATGAAATGACTCACCAATTTCATCTTTAAATATATTATTTACCTCAAATTGGCCCAAATCTAACTGAAGATGACAAAAAGGACAACAATCCACTATAATATCAACTCCTACATCTCTCATATTAGTAAGTTTTTCTCTTGTGAAATCTGCAGAAACTTCTTTAACAGCAGTTCTAACAGCGCCACCTGCTCCACAACACATATATTTATCTTTATAATCAATACTTTTTGCCCCTGTAATTTCGACAATGTCATCAAGAAATCTTGGGGCTTCATATTCACCATCCCAAGGTCTTTTATCACTTGGTTTTACAATATGGCAACCATAATGTACAGCTACTTTTAAATCTGAAAACTTGAATTTTATAAAATCTTTTAAATGATCTAAACCCATATCGAGATATAATGCTTGAACAACATGTTTTGGTTCAAGATTACCTTTGTATGTTCTTCCTACTTTAGCAAGATATTTATTTACTTCTTTTTTCAATTCATATTCATGTTCAAGTTCATACCAAGCATCTCTGAGAGTTCCATAACAACCATTACATCCAGTAAGTGGATTTATTCCAATTTCTTCTGCAATTGAGATGTTTCTAGCTGCAATAACTAGCCATGTTGGAATATGAAATGCTCTAAAAACTCCGGGAGCAGGACAACAGGAAGCACCTGGTAAATCTAAAATTTGAGCTCCAAGGTGGTCGAAGACGTTCCTTATTGAAGCTTCAATCATAGGATAACGGTTGGGGATAACACATCCTAAAAATAATCCATAATGCCATTTATAATCGTCATTTATCATTGGTTTTCCTCCTTATTAGCTTTTTTTTCTCGTTGTTCTTTTAATTTTGCAGCATTATCCATTAATTCTTTAAATCCAACAGCTTTCATTAATTCTTGACATTCTTTGACTGCTTCAGGATAGGAGTGAACTGTTGGAGGAAGTGGAGGTAATCCATATGATTCTCGTAAATCTCTCCATTTTTTATTCGCTTCTCCATCTGCTGGAACACCATGACCTGTAGTATAAAAAACATTATTTGCTAATCCAAAATGAGAATCTAAAATATAACCTTCTTCAACAGCAATATTTCTGAGTTTGATAATCATATCTGTAACAGGAATATTTCGTGGACAACGTTCATAACAATAATAACACGTTGAACATAACCAGATATCAATATCTTGTAAAACAGATTCATCGCCTGTTAATGCTCTGCGTACTGCTGAGCGAGTCCTGTATGCTGTACGTCGTCCCGAAGGGCATCCTCCAGTACACGTTCCACAATTAATGCAAGCTCTAATTTTTTCTAACCCCGCATCCACAAATTTTTGTGCAATTCTTGAATTCATTGACTTATAGACTTTTCTTTTAATATATTTTTCCACATTTTCGCTCATAATTTATTCGAATCTCGTATATGATTTAAAAAATGATATGCAATTTTGTAAAAAACAAAGTGGTTTGCTTTTATGTGTTTGATCAAACAAATAAATTGATAATCTTAAGAAGGAAAAAGTAGTTTTCTTAAAAAAATTTGTTATCGATAATTAATAACTAATTCTAAAAGAACAGTTATTTCTTATATTTTACATTTTTATAAGCAAAAAATGCACAGCTTATTAGGCATTTTGATTATACTAAAAAGAGGTATAAAATTTAGCTATAATTTAATTAAGATTATTCAAATAAATTAATTCATCCAAATATTCTAATTGTTTATCTTTTGATAAAAAAGCTAATTCTTTTTTTATCTTTTTTTTCTTCTCTTTTGAAACATTTAGATCTTTTAGTTTCTCTCGAATTTCTTTTGATAAAATCGTATAAATTCTTGAAAAATACTTCTTAATTTCAGGTATATTTTCAAAATCTCCGTTTTCTCTCAATTTTATCATTTTACCTAATTAATTTTTTTTTTTCCAAATTTTAGATTAAGTTCTTTGATTTATTATTATTCAAATTTTTTAATAAAAAATTAGGAGTCCAGTTCTTCTTTAGATTTATGAAATTAATTTTAATTAAGGTTTAGGAAATTTTGAAATTATTATTTTGTAGTGTGTCATTTTAAGATCGGAAGGGAAAAATGGAATATAGTCCCTTTATTTCTTCCTTTAGATTCAAGCCAAATTCTACCTCCATGTAATTCTACAAGCTTTTTTGTAATATATAGTCCTAATCCTGTACCGTCAGCTGCAATATCCCATCCTTGTCCATATCTCTCAATTTTTCCAAACTGCCTAAATACAAGATTTTTTTCTTCTTCAGTAAATCCAATTCCATTATCTTTTATCGAAATTTCATATGACCCATCATTTTTCTTGGATTCAATTGATATTTCTCCTCCAGGAGGAGTATATTTAATCGCATTTACTAATAAGTTTGACATAACCTCATAAATCCTCTCTTTATCAAATTTTGTTTCCAATTTTTTCGGTAAATTCAGAGAAATAGTCTGTTTTCTTAATTTAGCTAATCCTTGAAGTTCTTTAACACAAAATCTAATTAAAAAAGCTAAATCCTCATCTCGCAGGTTCAAGGATAATTGCCCTGCTTCTAATTTGGTACTATCTAAAAGTAAATTAATTATTTTTTCAAGACGTTTACTTCCATCACTGATTTCCTTTAAGATAGATATAACTTCAGGATCCAATTTTGATTTATAAAGAGTTAATAAAAGTTGTGTAAAACCTTTAATTGAAATTAGTGGAGTTTTCAATTCATGGGACGTTCTCGAAAACAATTCTGATTTTAATTTATTTATTTTACTTAATGTTATATTCTGTTTTTCTAAATCTTTTTGTACTTGCCAACGTCTTTGTTCTATTTCAAGTGCATCACAAATAAAAAAAAGAACTAATTTATCTATTCCACTTAATATGGGATTATTTCTATAAAAAATGCATGCTGCGCCATTAAGACCAGCATGGGATTTAATAACTTTTCCAAAACACCCTTTAAATTGATGATCTAGGATGAAAGGATCTGTTTCAGCATATTTCATTCTATCAATATCAGTAAATGTTTGTGGGAAGTCGTGTTCTTCTTGAAATAACTCACTCACAAACAGCTGATTAAATTCTTCTGAATTGTAATTATAAGTTTTATTTTCAGAAGTTATAACTTGGTAGTTTTCTTCACTATCCGAAACATTTTTGTAAACATATAAAATTAAACTTCCATCTAATAATTTTAAACATGTGTTCAAGAGTAAATCAATGTTTTTTTGAATATCTGCTGAAAAATTTAAGAAATTTATATTTAATTCATAAATCATATTCTCATACATTTTTTTTTCTGTAATGTCATCTAACCAAACTCTAATACTATCAATTTCTCCATTTTCATCAAAATGAGGAATAGTTTTCCCTGCTAACCATTTCAATTTACCTTTCTTGTCTTTAATTTGAAATTCTAATTCTCGTTCTTCATTCGATTTTAAAAGTTTAACTAAATCTTTTGGATGAATAATATTATATCGAAAAATTTCTTCATTTAATTCTTCTTTATTAAATCCAATCATATTTAATAATTTTGGATTAATATAGAGAAGCTTTTTATTAATTACGTCGAATTCCATAACTCCAACTGATGACGTTTCTAGAATATCACGGAATTTTTCTTCGTTTTTTCTTACTGCCTCTTCAATTTCTTTAAAAGTAGTTATATCATGAATCACAGATAGAATATAGTTTTTTCCTTTTAGATTTATCAAATTGGATCTCACTTGGACCCAGTTAATTTTATTCTCTTTAGTTTTAATTGGAAATTCTACAGTTGCCAAAAGATTTTCATTAAGTAATTTTCGATATCCTTCTATTAAGACTTCTTTTGCATCTTCATAAAAAATATCCAAACTCATAAAATTTTTTCCAAGAAATTCTTTGAGAGAATAACCACTTAAATTTTCTAATGCAGAGTTTACTTCTAAGATATTGCCATTCAAATCAGTAAGTACAACACCATCTGGAGAAAGTTCAAAAAGATTATAATATTTAGCTTCGGATTCTTTTAATTTTATCTCTATTTGTCTACGTTCTGTAATATCAATAATAGTTATCTCAATTGCAATAGAATTACCGTTATTATCTCTAATTAAATGTGAATTTCCCTGTAAAACAATAGTTTCACCGTTAATTTTTTTAGCATTCACAATATAATTTTTAACTTTTCCATCTTTCTTTAATTCTTTAAGAAATTTTTCTCGTTCATGTTGATTCAGCCAAAAGTTAAACATTTTTTCGCCAATAAGATTTAATGATCGATCGATTCCAAGTATTTCATTATATTTTCGATTATGAGTTAAAATTATGTCATCTAAACTTACTCGAAAGAAACCCACATCAAGATTTTCTATAATTTCTCGATGTTCTTTTTCAGATTCTTGAAGCTTTTGTTTAGTTTCTTTTATTTCAGTTATTTCGATATTTATTCCGAAAATGTATTGAATTTCATTATTTATATATACAGGACTTATGATATTATAAAAAAAATGAGTCTCTCCATTCCATTCATAGCTCACTTCACCCTTTACTGTTTCTCCAGAAAAAGCTCTTGAATTATTTTCTTTCCATATTGTAAGAGTTTTTTCATTACTAGCTACTTCTTCAGGTCGCTTTCCTACTACATCACCCCAATGTTTTTTACAAGTTGAATTTTGCATAGTATAATATCCATCTTTGTTAATAATAAAAACGTCAAAAGGTAGGCTTTCAATTGAAGTTTTAAGAATGGTCTCACTTTCTTTAGAGTTAAAATTGTTAAATTCCACATTCTTATCATTAAGCATTTAAAAAACACGACACACTAGTAAATTTTGATAATAATCAAATCTGATTATCTTATAATAATTATATTTCCTTAGTAAGAGTTGGTTTATTTATATCTTACTTTCGCAAGATATTTACGTATCGTTAATATATACAATTGTATATTCACACAATTTAGAGTATAAATTTCTTTAAATTTTCATCTTTTTTGATTTCAACTGCAATTTCAGTATCTAATTTATTAAAATCTTTTCCATACTTCACTTTACCTTTTAGTTGATTTAAATCAGAATATCTTAAAGTTAATTTAGCTGCATAATTCAAAGATTCCTCATCATATTGCCCTTGTATTATAGTAATAGGTCCTGGAACATCATTTGTTTCAATTACTAAATCCTTAGGCTTTTTAAGCGCAAGTAGAATTTTGTTTTCTTTTTCGTTCCTTCCTACTATTATCTTAGTTTTCTTATACCTGAAATGACGCCCAATTCTAAGAATAGGTATATCATCCATCTTTAGATTCGAATTGAATTTTAGAGAGTCTCTTAAACGATTTGTGAAATTTTCGTCAGTTAATAAACAACCTCCACATGCATAATAATTTTCCAATAAATTATGTTCTCTAGCTAATTTCATTTGTATTTTTCTACTCCTTCCTTTAACCCCAAATAATTTTTTTCGATCTATTAATCTTTGTTCTTCATAAATAGTTGGTTTTAGGTGTAGTGCTGATAAGGGTCTTAAGAGTTTACCTTCAAGACCTGATTCTTTTTCCACTATTTTTAATGCATCGAAATGTTGAGATTTTGGTCTTTGATTAAGCACTTCTCCAGTAAAAATTAAATCTGCTTTTACTTTTTTCATAAATTCTTTTGCTTTCTTCAAAACATATATTCTACAATCGATACATGGATTTATATTCTTCCCATAACCATATTTAGGGTTTCGAATTATTTCAAAATAATCTTCTCCTAATGGTAAATAATGTATTTGAATTCCAAGTTTTTGTTGAAATAAATCTAAGTTACACTCTACTTGACTAGATTGCTTATCATATTGACAAAAAGGGGATGTGAAGTTTAATCCAATTACTTTAATTCCTTGCATTTGGACTACCAAACAAGAAATTAAACTGTCTAAACCTCCAGATATCAATCCAAGTCCAATTATTTCTCTTTTTTTAATTGTTTTATCATTAGTCATAATATTAGAATAAGAAAAATCTAATCAAGATTAATTTAAATTTCAAAACCATTTAATTTTTTCTTTAAAGTTCTATAAATCTCGAAAATAAATCGAGATACTTAATTTTTATTTCTAATCATAGCCCAATTTACTATTTCAGTGTCTGGCACGTTGTATTCCTCGATAATTTTAAAACCTAATCGCTCATATATTGGCAGATTTTTTTCATTATTCGTATCGAGAACACAAGGTAAATTCTGTTCATCAAACCGCTCAAACATTGAATTTAGTAAAACACGAGATAAACCCTTTCCTTGATTTTTAGGGTTTATGCCAATAATAGATAAATACCAATATTTTGAAGGTAATAGTTTTTTATGTTTTGAAGAAATGTAATTATAAAACCTATTCTGTCTTTTAATAGCACTACTGCCCAATTTAATGAAATAGGAAAATCCTCCATTAAACAGTCCCATCATTGTAGTTATTTTCACCTTATTTGAAGGAAACCATATCGAAATCCCCTCTAATTTTGAAGATGTAGCATACACAACCCCATATTTTATCCCAATGCGAAGTAACAGCTTCATCATTGACTCCAATTTATTTTTTCTCTCTTTTTGCTTTGGAAAAAAATATAACATTAAAGGATCATGAAAAAATGCTTCACTAATTATTTCACTTGCTGGTTTTATCTGATCTTTCGATAATAAAAAAAGACTACTCAAAACAAATCCCTTAATTCCTAAAATATTTTCTAATACCTTAATATCCCTAATTTAATAAACGGTTTTGCTAATTTAAACTCATGGATTTAAAAATTTGATATGAAAGAAGGTTATCTTAAAACTATTTGAAATTTAAATCTCTATAATAGAAAACCTAAAAAAAAATCAAAAATACATTTCTTTATAATAAAAGTATAAATTTTAAAATAAAATTTAAAATTTAATATTTATAAGCCAGTGTTGCCGAGTCGTAAGGCGATGGCCTGCAGACTTCTTTCCTAAGGAAGAAAGCCATTTATCATGGGTTCAAATCCCATCACTGGCTCCAATCTTTTGTCTCTAGTCTTCAAATCTTATTACCTTACAGTATATCCAACAAAACCAGCAATTAATATCAGAATTCCCCCAATTACACTAGTATAAACGATCATAACAATTCCTATGATTGCACATATAATCCAATTTAGTTCAATGAATTTATGAGGGATAATTACACTTAATATGATAACAGAAGCCATAATAATTGAGATTACCAGCAAAATTATACGTGTTGGTTCAATATTTCTATCATTAAACCCTAGAATTGCTTCAATTATCGCTATAATTCCACCAAGAACTGCCAATAATTTCATTAAATCTTCATTCTGCATATTAAACCTCTATTTTTCCTAATTCAATCGAAAATATAATATTAGTATTATCATAATTTAGCTTAATTAATTTTTACCTCCTTCTAAATAAAAATATAGAATAAATACATCCAAAACTTTATTATGTGTATTAAAATGATTAAAAAAATTGCGAAAGTGAACAATAATGTTAAAAGTGAAGTGTTGATGATAAAAGAATCCAGGATATTATTAACTCTAATTACGAAAATACTGATTTTGTATAATTAAAACGCAATAATACAAAAGAAGCGATTGAATCTAATACTTATTATAGAGAATTTGCTAAAAAAGATAATTTGAATTTAGATTTCTTGTATTTTCATCAATATTAGAATAGATATAATCAATTCAGGTAATTTGAATATCTTTTTTATGTATTTCTCCATTTTAAAATAAAATCAAATAATGAAATTTATTCTCTTTATAATAATTAGTACAAACTTTTATTATTATATAATTTCAATATACTCTAATAATTTATTTACAAAATTAAAATCGATTAAAAATTATATGTATGAGTGTTTTTGATGGGTAAAGGTGGAATAATTCTTGGAATAATAGCGTTAATATTAGGTGCTGGTGGTTTCGGTTTTGGAATAGTTACATGGATGGATCAAGGAAAAAGAGACTTCTGGTATGTCTACAACGAAAATATATTTACGCCACCACACTTAGAATATGTAACTATTCCTGATTTGTATGTGATTGTTAATCTTGATGCCCCTGCAACTGTTCATATGTTATTTACGACCAGCACCAGAATCCTCCCCGATCCAGTAACTTTTGCTGATATGATTTTCTATTTTTGGATTGATGGGGTAAGATTAACTCAACCTTTTACACGCGCTGGACCTTATCAAGGAGACGCAACTTATCAATATTATCCAGTCGCATTACAGTATGCTCAAACATTATCCGCAGGTGTTCATAATATTAGCGTATCAGTAATTACTGAAGTCGCCGGTAACAATATAAGGCATAGTAGTCTTGCTGTAAATCGATATTAATTTCTACTATTCAAAATTTTTTTTTTTATAAATACATGCATTTCAGTCCCAAATTAGAATTTAGTGTAAATTTAATCCTTCACTATGCCTTTCAAATATTTTTCAATTTTAGTATATTATGAATTAAAACAATTATTAGCAAAGAAAGGAAAACAAAGTTGAAAAATTTGCTAAAGTTAATCTCGATTTTGTGCATAATTTAAGAGAAATAATTTTTGTTGATGTCTATTTCTTACAGATATAAATTAAATTAGATTAAGTGCATCATTTTCTCAAAAAAATTTAAATACCTATTAAAAAAGTAAATAATATGCCTAAGATTAATAAAAAAAACTTTTTGAAACTATTACCCGAAGAATATAGGAAACAATATGAAGATGAATGGATTCATAATTATTCTGTAGAAGTAGAAGAAATAACTAAAAATTATAAATTTTCACCTCAAATAATATTTAGTGATTGTACTTGTAGAGACGGAGAACAACAGGCAGGAGTTGTTTTTACTCCCGAGCAAAAAGTTGAAATAGTTCAGCTATTAACAGAAGTAGGAATTCAACTCTGTGAAATTGGATTTCCCGGTGTTTCAAAAGAAGAAGAAGATGCTTGCAAATTGATAATAAACAATAGTAATGCCAATTGTTATGTATTATCACGTGCTATTAAAAAAGATATTGATGCTGCAATTCGAACAAATGCTAGAGTAATCAATATATTTACTAGTTGTTCTGAATTTCATATTAGAACAAAAATGGGTTTGACGCCAGAGTCTAATCTAGAACAATGTTTAAGAATGACTGAATACGCTGCTGATCATGGTATAAACATCATTTTTGGGATGGAAGATGTGAGTAGAGCTTCAATTAATTATTATGTTGAGTTTATCGAGAGTGTGAAAGAGGTTGCTGGAAAGTATTGGGGTGGTACTAGTATTTCTGATACAGTGGGGGCTTTTAATCCTATAACTTCAAAATGGCTTTATCGTAATATTAAAAACAGATTAAATTTTGATGTTGGTTTACATTTTCATAATGATAACGGATTAGCTTTAGCGAATACTCTTGCTTGTTTAGAAGAGGGGGCTGTAGCATGCTCGGGAACTATTTTAGGTCTTGGAGAAAGGTGTGGAAATACTGCCTTAGAAGAAGTTTTCGTTTCATTAAGGACTATTTATGGCTTAAAGCTACGAATACAATATAATAAATTGATTGAATTATGTGATATGGTCTCTAAATATGCTGGGATTCCTATACCCCCTAATAAGCCTGTTTGTGGAATGAATGCTTTTAAACATGAAAGTGGTATTCACACTCATGGTGTAATTGAACATCCTCATATATATGAATTTGTACCTCACAAGTTATTAGGAAGAAAATCCGAGTTTGTTTACGGCAAATTTTCTGGCACCAGAGCAGTATTGGAGGAAGTATTAAAACCATATGGAATTGTACCTAATAAAGACCAACTGAAAGAAATTGTCACGAAAATCAAAGAGATTCAAACTAAACAAGAAACAGAGAGAAAAAAGGAAAGAGTCCAATTTGTTAATGACTTCTATCAAACTATTTCTCAAATGGCATTATCATCTGAAGAAGTTCTTAAAATAGCTAAAAAAGTAGTAAATTAATAGATCTTTAGTTTTCAGTAGAAGACTAAAATATTAAAAAATTTTAGGTTCCATTCATTACTTTCATTTTTGGAGTATAATAATTACCAATTTCGTAATTATTGAAATTTATACTATAATGGTTGCGCCAATGTGTTTTAACATCTGTTAACATAGCTTCCATGACACTCTCCTTTACCTTTCCTTCAGCACATAGAGTCGTTCCCATTGGAGTTGCTGTAATCTCACCATCCTTAACTACAATTTGTCCATCTTTTATTGTATATGCTGCTAAAGTAAATGCTTTTTCTATATCGTTACCGTCATACTTTTTCGGATCTAATTTATAAATCGCAACATCTCCAATTGCTCCTACACCTAAATGACCTCTATCAGTCATCCCTAGACATTTAGATGTACCTGCGCGAGAAATTATACTAATTTCATTCAGTGTTAATTCACGATCAATATCCTTTAGTTGAGATTTTTCTGAAGCTTTTTTTGAACACTGATTTAAAAGAACATCGTCTCTTGATTTCTTGTCCATAAGCCATCGAATAATTTGAGGATAACTTGTGAATGGTCCACCATTCGGGTGATCAGTTGTCATAAAAATCTGCCACGGATTCTTAGTTAAAAGTATAAGTTCTAATCCAACTGCCCATTGTACTGCATTTACAGCAACTTTTGGACTAAATTGATATGGGACGATTCCTGAACCTGATTCTCCCTCTACTTGACCATTTATCCATTTTATGCCTGGCTTTGCGCCCCATGGTGATGTACCTCCTATATGATGAAGTGCAAATTCCCATGGCCCGTCTGCGGTCATGGTTGTAGTAGCAGCTTTACCAAAAATAACTTGACCCGCATCCACAGTTACATGATCGTGGGAATTTAAATATTCAGCAATATCTGTAGCACCAGATTCGAAATCACCCCAATTAGTACCTCCATATGCATTAAATTGACAGTGTGTCAAGTGAAAACAAGATTTTCGTCCATCTTTTGGTTTGATCTTATCAACAGCCTTAAAAGTCTCAAGAGTATGTTCTTTATTTCCAGGATGTCCTAAATTATTTGCATGGACATGAATAGTATGAGGTAATTTTAATATTTCATTTACTTTTGCTAAACTTTCTACAATTTCCCGAGGAGTTACTTCGAAATGAAAGACATGATCATCCAAAGAATTCACATTTTTACCCCAAGTCCAATTTTCTACACCACCGGGATTAACTATTTTTACAGCATAACCCTTTACAGCTTTTAATATCCATGCAATATATGCTGCAAGTTTTTCATAATTCTTTTGTTTAACATATTCCATTACGAACCAATTGTTTCCGAATAAAGGGAAAGCTGCTTTATCAATGATTGGAGTATCTAGAAACTCTTCATGAGTATGACGTGCTTTTAGAAGAGGCATAGCAGGTTCAACAACGGTAGTATAACCAAGTCTAGCATATCTATACCCTGTGACCCATGTTGATGGTACTGCCCAACCAGTTCCACTTCGAGTTAATTTACTACGTTTTTCATTACATTCTTCCGGTTTATCATCAGGGCGAAATGAGCGTCCAGCATTCACTTTTGTTCCTGCGATATGAGAATGAATATCCACCCCTCCTGGCATAATAACCATTCCAGAAGCATCAATTACTTTTGCATCCCCATTAACGTTTTCTACTATAATCCCGTCCTTAATGTGAATATCTTTTTTTACACCATCTAGATTATTTAATGGGTCATATACTAGGCCGTTCTTAATTATTAAATCTTTCATTGCATAGTTCCTTAGTTAATTTTATGTATTTAATACTATTTTGTAAGAAAAATCATTTGGTATAAATCCAATATTTTAAAGAATCTATTATTTTTATAAAGATTTATTATAAATTTTAAACTAATTGCTGAAATACGTTTTAGAGTATTTTTGATGTACTTTTTTAACTTATGTTTAAACTTAAATAAAAGTTTTTCTTCTTTTAGATTGTTTAAAGTTGTGATATTAGGGATGTTATTACAAATTAAAATGATGTAATTAGGTGTTTTACTAAAAGATTCTGGTATCTTTCTATGATAAAGATTTTTGTCGTCGATGATGATCAATCTCTTCAAAGGCTTTATAGTTTAATATTAAAGGAAGCTGGTTTTGAGATTATTGCCACCGCGATAAATGGTAAAGCTGCACTTGAGAAATATAATAAATTGAAAATTAAGCCAGATATTATTCTGATGGATCATCGAATGCCGATAAAAAATGGGCTCGATACCATGGCAGAAATATTAAAAATGAACAAAAATCAAAAAATAATTTTCGCTAGTGCTGATATTAGTGTAAAAGAAAAAGCTAAGTCAATAGGTGCCTGCGCATTTCTTGATAAACCATTTAAAATGCAACAGTTATTACTAATTATTCAACAGATTGTAGATAATTTAATTTTGGAACACTAATTGTTTTTTTAAAGAAAACTGCTGGATTATTGCTATTTATGTATAAACCTAATTATAATTGCGTTTTAGGTTTTAATGTGGGAATTTTAGGGCCTTACTGCTTTTAAAATTACATATATTTATAAATCTCTTTATTTAAATACTTATTTTATCTAAATTCATTCGGTAAAGCTTTAAAATAATAAAAAAGATTAAAAAAAAAATTAAAAAATTTTTATCTTAAAACTCTTTTGCAGTAAGTAAGGAAATGCTACCACACGCTAGACCATAAATTAAGCCAAGTGCAATAGCTGCAATAGCTTGAGAAAGTATAATTGAAAATGGAGCTGCTAGTATTACCAGCTGAATGACTCCTCCTATAAGAACAACAACAGCACAAATCATTACGGTTGTAAACCATCCAAAAAAAGCTTGTTTTTTATCTTCCCCAAATCTTCCTGAAAGAAAAGCAGCTAAAATAGGGGCAACAATATATCCAATGAATAAAACAATATCTCCCGCTGTGATGGGCATTCCTGATAGCCAACCAACAAACGTAGACGTCAATAAATATGGAAATTGGCCAGTAATAATCGGACCAAAAAAGATGAGCATTATATTTAAAGGCGATGCTGCTAGACTATTAAAATATGATATTAATGTTCCATTAAGCGCATAACCTCCAAAGAAAAAGGCAGCGTTCAATCCAATAAAAGCAAGCAAACTGAAACCAAAAGATTTCCCAAAACTCATTTTTTAAACCTTCTATATAAATTTAATTTTTTATATATTTAATAATTTGAATTTTTACATATATAAATTCAATCTTTTTAAATTACCTATATATTATTTTAATTAATAATTAGTTTCCAATCTCAATTTATTTATATAATATTTTTTTGCTGCAATTAGTATAATATTATATATTTGTGTTAATCTAGTTAATATTAAAATTAAAATTAAAATCAAAAACAAAAGTGTAAATTTATGGGTGCTGGAAAAATTTTCTGCATTTTAGGAGGAATTATAACTCTCTTAGCTACTTTTCTCTTTTCATTTGGTACATTCAATATTGCTCCAGATGTATATGTATATGGTCTCGCATTTATTATGAACATCGGAGCCTTCTTCACATCAGGTGAGCCTTTACTTATAGTATTTGCTGTTGTTTGGATTATTTTTCTGCTAGCAGGAGTATTTATATTAATTGGTATAAAGAGTCGAGCATTAGCTATAATTGGTTCAGTACTTGCTATCGTTGCTGGCATATATTTTGTACTAAGTATCTACTATGTTATTCCTCTTGAGGCAGGACAATTTACTTTCATGTTTGCAGATTATGCATTAGTAAGTAATATTATTCCATTACATGTTGGTCTCGGTGGTTCTATAATTGGAGATGTTTCAATTGGTACATATCTTCTAATAGGTGGCGGAGTCTTAGGATTTATCGGTGGAATAATGGGTCCTGATGGTTTTTAAAGAAAACTAAATTTTCTTTTTTTCTTTTTTTATTCTAAAATTATCCAATTACAGTTTTTATCACATCTAACTCAGATTTCTCATTAATATTAATAAAAGAGAACAATTTTAAATCCTGAGGCTGAATAGAATTTTCTATTGAGATATAATTAATTTTCCAATTTTTTATGAGAAGATTTATTAGTTTGTAATTTTTTTCTTCTAGTAATTGCTTTGATCGTTTATAAGCCTTTTTAACTGGATAAATAGCGATAAGAGGCTCGAGTAATCCATTATTCCACCTTGGTATGCAACAATCATATTCTATAGATTCATGAATTAGCAAATTAATGACATTTTTTTGAATTAAAGGAGTATCACAAGGTAGTACTAATGTTTTTTCATAATTTAATTTGTTTAGTTCTTTAAAAGCAGAATATAAACCGATCAGAGGAGTTTTTATTCTTTCATTGTCTTCATGCAAATAATTATCAATAATAAAAGCCATTACATTACTTAAATTAATCTTTTCTAAATAATTTCGAACTTGCTCGTTAGAATGAGCTACTAGAAAAATATCATAATCTAGTTGCTCTAATATTTCAAGTTCATATGATATTAAGGGTTTCCCTAAAATTTGGAAGAGTCCTTTATCACTTCCAAATCGAGAACTTTTTCCACCAATTAAAATTGTAATAGCGAGATATTTAGATCTTTCTCTTATATCTGACAATTTTTTCAAAAAAATTACTAATTATCTATTAAACTAATTATTAAAAATTATATATGATTTAAATTACTTGAACATAAAAAAACTGATTCTCTCAAATTTACGAATATCATGTATATCAGGAAAAAAAGAACGCAATTGAGAGAAAAACCTCGAGAAAATTGTGCTATTTTTGGTGTAACTTGTGATGATCTCGGTTATTCTGTCTCAAGACTTTTATATCAAGGTCTAATTGCTTTGCAGCATCGTGGTCAAGAATCGACAGGGATATCCATCTTGAAAACTGGTGGAAAAATTTTTACTTACAAAAAAGGTGGGTTAGTTTCGAAGGTTTTAGAAGATAAAATAATATCACAATATTGGGGAAATGTAGGAATCGGACATAACCGTTATGCAACTACAGGTGCAAAAGGATATAAATCAACTGATTATATGCAACCTTTTCACTTTAAAAACAATGATATTGAGTTCTCTATGGCTTTTAATGGTACTATCGCCAATTTTGATGAAATCAAAAAAAAAATGGATAATATGGGGCGTGTGTTTATAACCGATACAGATACTGAAGTAATGGCACAATTAATTGGATCAATAGCATTAGGAACTGAAGATTGGCCAGAAATATTAAAATTAACAAGTAGATTATTAGATGGATCTTATTCTCTAATTCTTATGACTTCTGAAGGAGATATCTATGCTATTAGAGATCCATTAGGATTTAAACCCTTATGTATAGGTGAATTAAAATCTGAGCAAAGAAATATATATTTAGTGGCGTCTGAATCATGTGCAATAGATGTAGTTGGAGGAAAACTCCTACGGGATGTAAAGCCAGGAGAGATTGTGCATCTAAGCCATCAAAAGGATATACATTCAGAAATGATAATTAAAACAAATAGGACAGCAATATGCCAATTTGAATATGTATATTTCGCGAGACCAGATTCAATAATTGATGGAGTTTCTGTAGCAGAAGCACGATTAAGGTTAGGAATGAATTTAGCAAAAAATGATCCCATTTTAAATAATCCAGAAATTAGAGAAAATGCAATTGTTGTTCCGGTTCCAGATTCAGGACGAAGTGTAGCTGTAGGATATGCCAAAGAATCTAAACTTCCCTATTTAGAGGGTTTAATGAAAAATAGATACGTTCACAGAACTTTTATAATGCCTAGTCAGGGAAAGCGTAAAATTGCTGTAAAAGAAAAATTAAATCCTATAAAAAACGTTGTAAAAGGAAAAGATGTTATTCTTTTAGATGACTCAATCGTGAGAGGAACAACAACACAACAAATCGTTTCATTATTAAGGGAAAAAGGAGAAGCTAAACGTGTACACTTACGCGTAAGTTGCCCCCCAATTATTAGCCCCTGTTATATGGGAATCGATTTTCCTACTAAAGGTGAATTGATTGCAGGAAGATTTCAAAATCTTTATGCTGAAAGATATATTGATGAGATTAAACATGAGATTGGACCAGACACATTATTATATCAATCTATTGAAGATTTAATGAGTGCAATTGGAAAGAATGAAAATCAATTATGCTTGGCATGTTTAACAGGGAATTATCCGCTAAAATCAGTACAAAAGTTAGCTGAATTGGAAAAATCAATAGTAAAAAGTAGATCATAACCCCCTTATTCTCTATTCCGCTCCATCCCAGCAATATGTGCATATTTTTTCCTTCGGTAAGCCTATTGCAATAATTAGATCTTCAAGTTTCTGATATTTTAAAGAAGTTAAGCCCAATTTCTTACGTATTACCTCAACCATTGATTTATATTTATCAGATTTGGGGTCAACATACTCAATGGGATCATCAATATTTTTTCCTATTAGTTCTTTTATCGCCCATCGTCCTGCTAAATCTAGTTCTGAACGAGATCGAGAGAAATTTAGAAATTTACAGCTGTAAACTAATGGGGGACATGCAGGTCTCATGTGGACTTCCATAGCGCCATATTCATACAACCGTTGAATTGTTTTCTTAAGTTGAGTCCCTCTTACAATTGAATCCTCACAGAAAAGTAGACGCTTTTGGTTGATGAGTTCTTTAATAGGGATAAGTTTCATTCTCGCGACCTCATCTCTAATAGATTGATCTTGAGGCATGAAGCTACGGGGCCAAGTGGGTGTATATTTAACAAAAGGTCGTGAGAAAGGTATTTTTGTCTCGCTTGCGTAACCTAAAGCGTGTCCAGTACCAGAATCTGGAATACCTGCAACGAGATCAATTGGAGTGTTATCATTTTTAGCTAATAAAGAACCACAATTATACCTAACAACTTCGACATTAATATTTTCATAATTAGATGCAGGATATCCGTAATAAACCCATAGAAAACCACAAATTTGCATACGATTTCCTGGAGGGATTTTTTGTTCAAGACCATTTTTACTTATATAGACTACTTCACCTGGTCCAAGGTATCTTGTTATTTTATATCCAAGATTAGGAAATGCACATGTTTCCATCGTGATAGCATAAGAATCAATTTTTTCCCCTATTATTAAAGGTGTTCTTCCAAGCTTATCCCGAACTGCATAAATACCTTCACTTGTTAAAATAAGCATCGTACATGAACCATCAACCATATCTTGAACTTTTTGAATTCCCTCTTTAAAGTTGTCTCCTTGACTTATAATTGTTGCTACAAGTTCTGTAGGATTAATTTCGCCTCCATGCATCTCTGAAAAATGAGATCCATTATTTAAAGCCTCTCTTGCTAAAACTTCTGTGTTATTAATTTTTCCAACTGTACAAATGGCAAATACGCCTAAATGTGAGCTGATTATTAATGGTTGATCATCATAATCACTAATCACACCAATACCTTTATTTCCATGCATTTTCTTGATATCTTTCTCAAATTTAGATCGAAATTGGGTTGTTGTGATATTTTTAATATATCTTTGAAAACCGCCTGAATTTTTAACCGCTAACCCTCCTCTTCTAGTTCCTAAATGAGAATGATAATCTGTTCCATAAAAAAGATCCTCTAAACAATCTGAATTTGAAAAAACACCAAAAAGCCCACCCATGATCCTTTCACTAAATATTTAAACGAAAAGATGTTATTAAATGAAATTATTAATCCAATATGATTTGAAACAGCTAATATAATACCGAATAATCTAGAAAAATTTGTCTAAATAACCTTCGAGAAACAATATTTGAATTTGCTGCAAAATTTTATAAACATTAACTATTATTAAGGTATTGGAATAATCCACCGATCAGTTGCCCAGTGCTGATACCAGCATCTCCAGGAGCGATCGAATTATGTTCTAAAAAGGTAAAATTATCAGATTTTATATTACTTTTTAACGTTTTTGAGAATGAATAATTATAAGCAACACCACCAGTTAATCCAATTTTTTTAATTCCATTTAGCTCCGCTAATTCTTTAGCAATCTTAGCAAAGCTTAAAGCCAATTCAATCTGAAACTTAGCAGCGATATCTGCTGGTCGATTATGTTTATCTTTGGATAATTCTAACAGATCAAGAATTAATTTAGAGCTATTTATTATTGATATATGCTTTTTTTTAATTACATTAACTTTCAGTTTAATATTTTCTGGATTTCCTTTTGACGCTAATCCCTCAAGTCTCATTGCAGGTTCACCTCTATATGTCTTTACAGTAGATACTCCCAAAATGTATGAAACAACATCAAAAATTCTGCCCGTAGAGCTTGTTAAGGGCACATTTCTAGAAGGAAATTGATAATTTGCTTCTTTAAATTGTGAAATTAAAGTTTTTAATTCTCTTTCTTTATATTCTAAATCATTCTGCATTTTTAAGTCATCAAAAATTCTAGAAGCCTCTTCAATTTCTAGTTCTTTTAATAAAATTGAGGCTAACATTCGAGCAGGATATTTAGTACAACGATCTCCTCCAACCATTGGTTGATATTCTAAATGACCAAGTCGTTTATAATCATTATAATTACTTAATATTACTTCTCCACCCCAAACATTACCATCATCCCCAAAACCTACTCCATCAGTGCTTATCGCAATAATTTCTTCCTCAGGGCTAACCTTATTTTCTGACATTAATCCTAATATATGAGCAAAATGATGTTGGATATAATAAAGAGGAATATTAAATTGGGTCGATAATTCCTTACCAAATTTGGTAGTAATAAATTCTGGATGCAAATCACATGCAATAAATTCAATTTCTGAATCTTTGATCTGAAGAAGATTTTTCATATGTGAAAGTGAATTTTTTAAAAATTCATAAGTTTCAAGGTGGGTTACATTTCCTATATGTTGAGTTGGAAATATTCTATTGAATCTTAAAATAGCTCCCGTTGTAGTTAATTCAGGTCCAGTTGCTATAGCACCTTGGACATCTACTTTGAAAGGCAATGGTAAATATTCTGGGATAAAACCTCTTGAGCGTCTAATTAATTTTAACTTATTATCATGAACTCTTAGAACACTATCATCAACTCTCTGATAGATTTGTCTATTATGAAGAAGAAATACATCAGCTAACTCTTTAAGTTGATGAAATATATCATCATTTTCAATAGCCATAGGAATATATGATTTATTGCCACTTGTATATACTAATGGTTTTTCTCCGATAAAATCAAATAAAAGGTGATGTATTCCTGAATATGGGAGCATAATTCCAACATTATTTAGTCCTGGTGCCACTTGTTCACTGATTAAAGTGTCATTGGAAACACCTTTTCTTTTTAATAATACTATAGGCTTACGAAAAGATGTTAAAATTTTTCTTTCGAAAGGTGAAATTCTAAGTTCTTTTTCTATTAATCTTAAATTAGGTACCATTAAAGCAAAGGGTTTGTTTTTTCTTTTCTCTTTTCTTGTACGGAGTTTTATAATGACATCATTATCCACTAGACAGACCAAATGAGTACCTCCGATACCTTTAACAGCGACTATATTCCCCTCATTGATTAATTTTGCAGTTTTCTGCAAAATAAGATTAATTGAGTTATCATTAATAATCTCTCCAGTCTTATTATACAGAGTATATTTAGGACCACATACAGAACAAGCAAAGGTTTGAGCATGAAATCTTCTATTATTAAAATCTGAATATTCTTGAATACAAGATTCAGGTTCAGCTTGTTGGCAGAAAGGAAATTTAATCATAGTACTTCTCTCTCTATCATAAGGTAGAGATGTGACTGTAGTAAACCTGGGACCACACACAGCACATGCAATAAAAGGATAATTATAATACTTCTTATATTGAGGATTGTGCATATCTTTTAGACAATTATCACAAATTGCTATATCTGGTGGAAGTGATTGACTAATACCTCTACCTTCTTCACTTTTTTTTATCTCAAGATAGTTAAATTTATCATGAATATCTAAATTTTCTATTTCAATATCTTCGATAAATGAGATTTCTGGTTTCTTTATTTTAATATCTTTTAGAAATTTTTTAATATTTTCAGAATTACCTTGTAGAATTAATCTTACACCGGCATTACCTCTATTTAATATATAGCCATTAAGATTTAAGGAACGAGCTAAATTATACAAAAATGGTCTAAATCCTACTCCCTGAACTATTCCTATAATATTAATCTCAACGGTTTTATAATTTTTCAAGTAATTCTCTCAATCTTTCTGTTTTAATTATTGATCCAAATTATTAAATAATCGCTTAAAAATAAGATTAATATTTTATTATGAAAAGCCTTTTTAAATTAAAATTTTGTTTTAAAATAATATAATCATTTAAGTTCATTAATACCAAAATGACATTAGAAGATAATTTATGGGACATTCCATATAACAAAGCATTTTTCAAGACAAGTCATAATTCATATGAACATTCAATAAGAGAACAATTAAATAAGGGTGTTAGAGGTCTTGAATATGATATTCACGATGATAAAATACAGGAATTAGGCGATTTCGAAGTATATCATCTGCAAAATCATATTGATTGTCTTCTTAATGTGGATGGAAATCCCAATGATCTTCTATTATCCAATTGGTTAAAGGTATTAGATAATTGGTCCAGTGAACAGAATAAAGATCATGCACCTATCACACTATTTGTTGAGCTTAAGGATTCCATTATTGACTCAAATAATGAACCAGAAGAATTATTTGGAATCAAGAAATTAAATAAGATCATAATCGATTCCTTCAAACCTAAAACTCTTTTTACATTTAAAGATTTCAGAGAAAATAATTTTAAGTGGCCAACAGTACGAGAAATGAAAGGAAAAGTTTTGATTGTACTTGTAAGCTATTGGGGAGGATATTGGGCAGCAAGTGAGGGAGGTTTTGAATCTAGGCTTAAATATTTGGAAAATAGCTTAGAAGGTAAAGATGATATTTGTTTTGTATCTTGGGTTCAAGAAGATCAAGGAGCTAAAATGCCATTTTTAAAAAAAAAGACTTATTTCTGGAAATGTAGCCTAGAACATAGCACGAAACATTTCTCTAAAAATGTTAAAGCGCAAAGATTAACCCGAGCAGATTTTGATAAAATTGTGTGGGGAATGCATATAAAAACATATTTTAACAAAAATTATGAAAAAGGATATCGAATAAACTTCCCTGCTACAGATCTTTGGGGAACTGATCAATATGATTCTTGCTTTCCATGGTCTATTTAAGAGTTTTCTTCACTATGATATTTGTAATAAATGCTACAAGTTCCTTCCATGGACACCATACATGGACCTATAGGATTAATAGGAGTACATTCTTTTCTAAATAATTTGCACTCATAAGGATATAATTTACCAACCATAACTAGATGACATGAACACCCTGGAGGTATATCTTGTGACTTAGGTATCTTTATATCAAATTTTTTATCTGCATCAAAATCTCGATATTTTTCCCGGATTTCTAAACCACCATCATATACTCTTCCAATGCCTCTCCATGGAGATGTAACTGACTTAAAAACATCTTCTATTATTTTTTGTGCAATGATATTACCCTCAGGTTTTACTATCCTAGAATATTCATTTAATGTATCGTATTTCTTTTCTCTAACTTGCTTCAACAACATCAAAATAGAGAGTAATACATCATTAGGCTCAAAACCAGAGATCACATTTGGAATTCTATAACCTTGAGAAAAGATCTCATATGGTTTTAAACCTATTATAGTCGATACGTGTCCTGGAGATATAAAACCATCAATTCTTAATTGTGATTGGCTCATTAAAAGTTCTAAAGCAGCAGGTATTAATTTATGGGCGCAAATTACTGAAAAATTATTAGGAGGTCCAGATTTTAACTCATATCCTATTAATGGAACAGTAGTTTCAAATCCTATCGCAAAGAAGATTACCTCTTTATTTGAGTTTTCCTTTGCAATTTTAATTGCGTCATTCGGACCATATACGATCCTTACATCAGCACCTTTAGCCTTTAATTCAGCAAGTGAAATATTAGTCGCAGGAACACGTATCATATCTCCAAAAGTTGTTATTATAGTATCATTTCTTTTTCCAAGCTCAACAGCTTTATCAATATCTGCTGCAGGGCATATACAAACGGGACATCCTGGGCCAGATAACACTTCAATTTCTTTAGGAAGGAGAGTTCTTAATCCATATTTTGAAATTGTATGTTCGTGAGTTCCACAAACATGCATGAACTTAACTGTTTTACCTATTTCCTTAACTGTTTTATTAATTGCTTTCACAATTTTTTTCGTGAATTCTTTACTTTTTAAAACGTTTAAACCAGGAATATCCATTTTCTCACCTATTAACAAATTCTAGGTATTGGTTCTCCTAACGGCATATCCATAAAACGCGTACCACCTACGATTGTTTTTAAGAAAACTCGTTTAGGATTTTCAATTTTCACTTCACCTATAATTTCTGCTTCTTTACCTATTTGAGTTGATTTTATTTTATTTAGGATACTTTCAGAATGGTGAAGATCTACAGATAAGAGAGCTCTCCCTTCACTTGCGATGTTATAAGGATCTAACCCTAGCATATCGCATATGGCGATAACTTGCTTTTTTATTGGGACTTTTTCTTCCTCAATCCAAATACTAACATTTGATTTTTTAGCCCAATCATTCAAAGCAGCTGAAATTCCTCCACGTGTGGGATCTTTCATTGCATGTATATAATTATTTTTAATTTCAGGTTTAATTACCTCATAAATCTCCGATAAAAGCGAAATATCTGATTTTAAATCGGTAGAAATATTTAAACCTTCTCTAGAAGCCATTAATGCAGTCCCATGATCTCCAATACTACCAGTTAATATAATTTTATCCCCATCTTTCAAATTATTGTCTAAAACTTTAATCGTTTTGTCTTTTATTCCAATACCAGTTGTTGAGATTATAAGTTCATTTAATGTACCTCGTGGCATGACCTTTGTATCTCCAGCAATAATCGCAATTTTGGCTTCTTTTGCCTTTAAATTCATTGAATTAATGATTTTTTCTAATTCTTTAAATTCAAATCCTTCTTCAATGATTATCATAGATGTTAGAGCTAATGGTTCGGCGCCCATCATTATTAAATCATTTACAGTACCGCAAATACTTAAAGTTCCAAGATCTCCCCCCGGAAAGGAGAGTGGATAAACAGTATGTCCATCGGCAGTAACAACAATCTCTTTATCATTATTAATCAATGGAATTGTAGCTCCATCGTCTAATTCTTCAACACCGATACCGTTATTAACATTTTTAAATGGAATATTTTTTGTAATAAACTCTATTAATTCTTCTTGTAAAACACCACCAGCTCCATGAGCTAATCTGATAACTTTTAAGCTCTCTTTTTTCTCACGCATATTAAATAGAAGGAATAATTAATTAAAAGAGTTTATGTGTTAACTATATATTTCTTAATACTAAGTATATAAATCAAAACTAAAAAAAATTTCAATCTTCTTCAAGATTTATTTTTATTGTTTTTTCTTAAATGAAGAAATACATCACTTTAACATTGAGATGCTTTTTTGTTATGAAGGGGATCATAATTAAGAAGAAAAGTTAGATTTTTTGCTTATTATGAAGAGTATAATAGCTGTTGATAAGGGAATAAATGTACCTATGAGTAACATCGGTAAAGTTCCTAGTGCAGCAAAAACCAATCCAGATATCGGGGCACCTCCTGCTATTCCAGCTACTACCAATGCATAAAATGTCCCTGTTGCTATTCCACGATTACTTTCACTTGTATTGTTTCTAACTAGTCCTGCCGATGTTGGAAATATAGCGCCGTGGCCAATCCCAAAAATCATCATTCCCAAAATTGGAATAGGAAAATTTATTGAAATCATTAATATTAGAAAACTAATTGAAACGATTATTAAACCTATGTTCATTATACTCGCTTTTCCCTTCTTATCACTAAGGATTCCAGAAGGATAATGAACTAGAATTGAAAAGATCACTAAAACACTAAATACCATTCCGATTTGTCCATCATTATAATTAGCTTCCTTTAATAAAACAGAATAAGTTGCTGTGATAATGCCTAAATTAAAGTTTAAAGCTAATATACCTAAGAATGGAGTAAGTGTCTTCCTCGAAGTAATTATATCTTTAAAAAGGATAAATTCCTCTTTTAAACTTAATTTCTCTTTAACTGGATGATATATTGAAGGTAAAATGAATGATAACCCAGTCATAACAAACATGACTATTGAGATAATAAGAAATAAATTTTTATATCCTATTGCTTGTGAGCCAATTCCGCCTACCATAAACCCAAATAGAAGAGCAAAACCAAATGAAATCCCATAAAAAGCCATTCCTCTTCCACTCTTTTCTTTTGGTGTTGTATCAAATAAGTATGCCATCGTTCCTGGACCACCAAAACCACCTCCTATTCCATGGATAATTCTAGCAAAAAGCAAAAAATATGCATCTTGTGCTAATGAATATAATAAAATTGAAAAACCATCTAAGATCACTCCAGTTGAGATCAAAACTTTTCTCCCTATCTTGTCAACAAGTCTACCTGAAATTATATTAGAAGGAATATGTACTATTGAGTATGCACCAACTATAAATGATGCAAGGATTATAGATGCTCCTAAACTAATCGCATAATTCGAAATAATCGGAATAACAACAGTGCTATCGAAATTTACTATAAATGTTAAAATAAGTGCTAAAAAATAATATTTTTTGCCTATTACTAATGATTTTTGATAATTGCTTTCCATAACACTACTCTGATTTAATAATCTATGGTTTATCAAATTATCTTTATTTAAAATATATCTCCTTTATTTTATTATGTAGCATTTATGAATTAAAAGTGTCAAACTAAAATACATTCAATTTTTTAGATATATTGGAAACTTCACTTTCCACTATAAATAATATTTCTAAATATAATTTTCGACATAAAATGAGTTCTTCTAAGAATCGCCTAGAGAAAGAAAAAAAAACAATAAGAACAATGATTGGGATGTACTGTAAAAATAATCATGATTCTAATGGTGAATTTTGCGATAATTGTTTAGAATTATCCGAATATGCAATTAAAAGATTAAATTATTGTCAATTTGATGAAAATAAACCCACATGCGAGAAATGTCCGATTCACTGTTATAAACCGGTGATGAGAGAAAAAATCAGAGAGATTATGCGATATTCTGGTCCCCGAATGATATATACGCATCCAATTATGGGTTTTCGACATCTTTTTAAAAAATTAAGAAAATTTGAAAATCATAACTAAAAGAACGCGCTATTATTAATTGTACTTAAGCACCATTCGTCTTATCAAGGTATTTGTGTTTTAGTATGCTATCTGCTAGTGTAAATCTATTAAATAGACCAGCTGGATCTTTAATAAAGTTTGTAATATCATCAGGATTAAGATCAGTGCATAAAGATCCTAATGTGCTTATGAATTTTACTCCCTGATCTTTTATTCCAATAGGAGGGCCATAGCACCCTAAACAGGGAGCATTTGCTTTATTTGGACAAATAGTTCCACAACCTGCTTGAGTAACTAAACCAAGACATATATAACCTTGTTCCAAGAAACATTTATCTGTTTTAGGTAATCCCTCATAATCTCTCTTCAATTTTATTGGAACTTTATCAACAATAATCCTTTCACAATGGCTACAAACAGTTTTTGTACTAAATTTAAAATTCTGATCATTTTTTAAAAGAAGCAAGATTACACCGATAAGCTCGTCAATTATAGTAATTCCTGTAGGATTAACATTTAATAATGATATCATCCCATTTTCAGTTTTTTTTTCTTTTTGATTAAAACTTTCGGGCTCATATGCTAATCGCTGCAATAAATCTTTACGAAAATAAAAATTAGTTATATTAGAACCTCCAAGGTAAGATATTAAAAAATGCAGTAAAATCCTTCTTTTTTCGTCATCTAAATCATTCAATTCAAATATCATTTTTTCTAAAATTTGAGTTTTCTCGCCGGGATTAATCGTATATTCATAACAACCATAGCAAATATCAGAATTATGAGGACACATCAACTCACAACCTGAAGCAGTTATTGGGCCAAAACATACTCTTCCTTGATCTAATAAGCAATTTTGAGAAAATAAATCACAAGTATCACATACCGATTTAACGCGATCACGAGATTTCGGTTTACTTTTTAATCGACTTATTAAATAAAACATCATAGCGGTGATATTTTCGGTTTTTGGAGGACATCCAGGAATAAATAAATCAACATTTATTAAATCTTTAACATTATATACAAAATCTTCAAACTTGGGTAAGTTGAGCGTTGGCTCTTCTGAACTTCTCTCTACAATAGATTCTATTTCTTCGAATTTTCTTTTCACTAATTCATCTTTCTCATATAAGTTAGCTAAACCCGCAATACTTCCATAACAAGCACATGCACCAAAAGCAACAATTATATCGCATTTTTGCCTCATAAGCTTAACTTTTACCGTATCCTCTTCTGTTCTCACAACTCCTTCAATAAAACCAATCTTTATTTTTCCTTCATCTTTTTCTATTATTGAATTATTTTTTATATCAAAAATTGTTGGCCAATAAACAATTTCTAATTCTGAAAGAACAGGAAGCATTTCAAAATGAGCATTTAATAAACTTTGATGGCAACCCCAACAAGAACTAAGCTGCATAAAAACAACTGGAAGTGTCATTTTATATTCATTTAAATTTTATATAGCTTATTATTTTAGAAAACTATGATTAGTTTATAATTCTAAGTTATTTAAGAATGCTGTTTATAAAAATTAAACAAATCTTTGCATAAATGTCTAAGCCATTTAAATTTATTTATAACATATATTTATAAACAAGTTTCAAATTTAAAATTTGAGTTGGATATTGTTTTAATTTGAAACAATTAATAAGAAAATAGTTTACGTTTTCTAAAACTATGAAATGTAAAGGGAAAACTTATATATGAGTTAAATGTTTATTTTCCTAAAGGTTAATAACTTTATCGCCGTTTTAATCCTTTATAGGGGAATATAATAAAAATAACAATTAAAACGGTACTAAAAATAAAGGCTGAAAAAGGAAAGATAAAAAATGTTAGATTATGAGCCAAATATTATAACTGATTTTACAAATGAGTTAGTAGATTCTTTAAAGAAAGCAGGTTATCCAGAAGTTGACGCATGTATTCAATGTGGGACATGCTCAGGAGGATGTCCTTCAGGGACTAGAACTGCATTAAAAGTTAGAACAATTATAAGAAAAGTTCAATTAGGAATTGATGAGATTCTTTCAGAAAATGATATTTGGTATTGCTCAACATGCTATACGTGTCTTGAAAGATGCCCTCGTAAATTACCTATTACTGATATGATAATTTATTTGAGGAATTTAGCCGTTCAAAAAGGTTTCATACATGAAAGTCATCTTGAATTATGTAAAAAATTAATTTTTTCTGGACATGGAGTTCCAATAGATAGTAAAAAATGGAAAGATTTACGAGAATATCATGGTTTACAACCACTTCCCCCTACCGTTCATTCGCATAAAAAAGCTTTGAATGAAGTAAAAAAGCTTCTTTTAAGTTCAAAATTTAATGAGTTAATTAATATAGATTCTGAGGATATAAAATTAGACCACGAAATAAAGCCTTCTAAGGGTGTAGAAACCATCGCAAATTATGTAATTGAAGAAAAGAAGTTAAAGACCTCAGAGATTAAAGAATAAGTAAATTAATTTGTGTATTTAGAATAAAGAAAGACCTATATTTAATGGTTTCAAAAAAAATGGTACAAAAAAAAAAATATTCATTGTTTCTAGGGTGCGTGATTCCAAACAGATATCCATTTATCGAATCGGCAACTAAAAAAGTATTTCAAAAGTTAGGCGTTGATTTTATCGAAATGGAAGGCGCTTCTTGTTGTCCAGCACCAGGTGTTTTTCGAGGATTTGATGTAGATTCATGGCTGATCATTGGAGCTAGAAACATAACAATTGCAGAACAAAATAATTATGATATAGCTACAATGTGTAATGGATGCTATGGAAGTCTGCTTGAAGTCAATCATCAATTAAATACTGATGCTAAGAAGCGTGAAATGGTTAATAGCCACCTTGCTAAAGTTAATCGTGAGTATAAAGGAAGTGTTAAAGTAAAACATATTATCGAAGTGTTGTATAAAGATATTGGATTAGAAAATATAAGTAATAGAGTAAAATATGGGCGTAAAAACAAGTTAGATCTTAACGTTGCTGTACATTATGGATGTCATATCCTAAAACCAGCTGAAATAAGACCCTGGGGAAACGAGTCTGAATCCCCACGCTTTTTAGATGAATTGGTTGAAATTACTGGTTGTAAAAGTCTTGATTATCTTGATAAAAATAGGTGTTGTGGTGCAGCAGGAGCCGTAAGAAGCGCATTTAAAGAAATATCCCTGGATTTTACAAGAGAGAAACTGTTAAATATGAGAGCGGCAGGTGCGGAAGCTATAATAACAGTATGCCCTTTCTGTCACCTCCAATTTGATTTAGGTCAAATTGAAATAAATAGTATTTTTAAAGACACTATTGAAACACCTTTTAATATTCCAGTAATTTATTACACCCAATTACTAGGTTTAGCCCTTGGTATGAGTCCTGAAGAAGTTGGATTGGTTAAAAGTAAGCAGTTATCTGGTGTCCCTCCATTTATTTCAGTAGAGCCTTTTTTAACAAAGATAGGTGAAAAAATTGAAGGATAAAGCAAAGATTGGAGTATTTATTTGCCATTGTGGTAATAATATAGCTGGAGTCATTGATGTTAAAAGTTTAACTGAATATGCAAAAACTCTTCCTAACGTGGTCGAAGCGAACAATTATAAATTTATGTGTTCAGAAATTGGACAAGAATTAATAAAAGAAAAAATTCAAAACGGTGAAATTAATAGAGTAGTTGTTGCTGCTTGTTCGCCCCGAATGCATGAAACTACATTTAGAAAAGTTTGTGAAGAAGCTGGGTTAAATCAATTTTTATATGAACAGGCAAATATTAGGGAACATTGTACCTGGGTCAATTTAAAAGATACTAAGGGAGCCTATGAAATTGCAAAATCTCACGTTAGAATGGCTGTTGCAAAAGCTAATAAATTGAAACCGTTAGAAAAATTCAGAGTAGATATCGAACCAGCTTGTTTGGTTTTAGGAGGAGGAATTGCGGGAATGAACGCAGCATTAGATCTGTCAAATTTCGGTTATAAAGTTTATCTTGTTGAAAAAACCCCAACAATTGGAGGTCATATGGCACAATTAGATAAAACTTTCCCTACATTAGACTGTTCATCGTGTGTAATCACTCCTAAAATGTCCGAAGTTTTAAAAGCTGAAAATATTGAATTGATGACTTATAGTGAAATTACAAACATTTCTGGTTATGTGGGAAATTTTGATGTTACAGTAAAAAAGAAACCACACTTCATCGATCAAAAAAGATGCACTGGTTGTGGAACATGTGCCCAAGAATGTATAGTGATTGCTGCCAATGAATTTGATTTGGGGATGAAAAAAAGAAAGGCAGTTTATATTCCCTTTCCCCAAGCCGTCCCTGGAAAGTATACAATTGATATGGATCACTGTATTAGGTGTGGTGTATGTGCTGAAGTATGTCCTGTTGAAGCGGTTAATTATAATGATGAACCAGAATATATAAATCTAAAAGTGGGATCTATAATTTTATCAACAGGATATGATCTTTACGATCCGACGGTTTTAGGTCAGTATGGTTATGGTAAATATCCAAATGTAATTACTGGATTAGAAATGGAACGATTAATGAGTTCATTTGGTCCAACAGAAGGTAAAGTAAAAAGACCCTCAGATTTGGTAAGCCCAATGACTCTAGTGTTTCTTCAATGTGTAGGAAGTAGAGACTTCACAGAGAAAGGCAATAAATATTGTTCACGAGTTTGTTGCATGTATTCCGCAAAACAAGCAAGATTATTTAAAGAAAAACATCCTAGTGCAAAAATCTTTATATTTTATATTGATATTAGGGCATTTGGGAAGGGTTATGAGGAATTTTATGATTCAACTGGCAGAGAATTTAATATTAAATTTATCAGGGGAAGAATTTCAGAAGTAGTTGAAGATAAAAATCATAATATTATTGTTAGGGGGGAAGATACTCTTTTACAGAGATTAATTGAAATCAAGGCAGATTTACTTGTATTAGCAGTTGGATTAGAACCAAGGCGTGATTCTAATGAAATCAGTAGGTTATTTAACGTTCAAAAATCTGAAGATGGATTTTTAATGGAAGCTCATCCAAAACTTCGACCAGTAGAAACATTAACTGATGGGATCTTCATTGCAGGGGCAGTTCAAGGTCCAAAGGATATTCCAGATGCTATAGCGCAAGCAAAAGCAGCTGCACTTCAAGCAGCATTATTAATGGCTCAAGGAAAAGTAGAAATAGATCCAATTTTTTCAATCGTACTTAGTCATAAATGTGCTGGTTGTAAAAGCTGTTTAAGTATTTGTCCCTTTAATGCAATAACATTTAATGAGTTTAAGAAAACAGCAGAAATAAATAAAATTTTGTGCAAAGGATGTGGTACATGCGTCGCAACTTGTCCTTCTTCTGCTATCATTCAAAATCAATTTGGAGATGCTCAATTAATTCCAATGATCCATAGTACTATCCAAAAATCAGATAAAGTAGAAGGGTGATGATCATTTCTGTCGAAATTGAACAGTTCAATCCATCAATTTTAGGAATTTTTTGTCATTGGTGTTCATATGCTGGAGCTGATCAAGCTGGGACATCTCGTATCCAAAGAAATGCAAATTTGAGAATTATGAGAGTAATGTGTGGAGGTAGAATCGACCCGGAATTTATACTTACTGCATTAAAAGATGGGATTGATGGGATTTTAATATCGCATTGCCATCCAGGAGATTGTCATTATGTCGAAGGAAATTATAAAACGATCAGAAGAGTACCGATACTCCACTTATATTTAAAGCAATTTGGAATTCATCCTAAAAGAGTGAAATATGTCTTTATTTCTGCTTCGGAAGGTTCCAAACTAACTGAAATTGTTAACGAGTTTGTAAAGGAATTAAAACAATTGGGGCCTAGCCCCTTAAAAAATAACATCAATTAAATTTCAATAAATTTTTGAGAAAAAAAATCAATAAAAAAGTCAGAAAAAATAAAAAAGTGATTTAAATGAAAAGTCCAATGCTAGAACAATTACCTGATACTGAGTTTTCAATACATTTAATGGATGATTTAGAATTAGAAGTCTCCAGAAATGAAGTTGAAAATTTTGCTACCCAAATTAGAGATTTCAATGTTGACTTTGCTACAATAGATTTGGGCCTGTCTACACTGCGAGAATTTGAAAATACACCTTTAGCAATGAATTTAAAAAAGTTAGAGATTCCATATTTTACTATAGAATTACCCTATTATGTAAAAGATTATTTTGCAAAACAAATCAATGAAATAAAAGAAAAATATTATGAATTAAAAGCCACATATGACATTTTAGAAGATAAAAATAAACGATTCGCTCAAGAGCTTAATCACTTAATCAATTACTATTCAAATGAGCTTAGGGAACTCGATAATTATATAAACGTAGAAGTACGTTCTAAATTGATCTTCAATAAGGTTTTAACTCTAATTAAAGGAAAGAATAACAAAAATTTAACCTTTCTACATTTTGGTCAGAGAAACTTTTTTATGGAAATTTTCAGTCAAACTAAAAGCGATATATATAAAAGCAAGCATTTAAATGAAAAGTGAAAAGAATTTGTATCCTAGAGTTAGCAAAATTTTAACAGAGGAATTCAATGAGACTGTATTAAATTTTTTTACAGAAAATTATACATTTAAGATCGATATTGAAAGATGCATTGGGTGTGGATTATGTATTAAAGCTTGCCCTAACAATGCTTTTTTCAGTCCCAATTTAGAAGGGAAAGTTAGAGTTAAAAAGGATGATCTAATACCTGATTTACCTGATCCTCTCATTTGTTCATATTGTGGGACTTGCGCATATATATGTCCTATGTCAGCGATATCACTAAAATATAATAATAAACCAATAGAAATTAGTGATTTAGGAATTATAACTAAGAGTGTAGTCCCAAAATTGGAGTATAAGCTTGTAGAGAGAAAAAATTCACAGTTCAAAGCGAAGGTGTATTTAGAGGGGAAAATTGGTGTAAATTGGCATAAATGTATTTCATGTATGTCATGTGTAGATGTATGTCCTTCAGGGGCTTTTTCTAAATTGGAAAAAGAGAAGATTAAAGATCCAACAGACAAAAAAATATCATTTAAGCAAATTAAATGCATTAGTTGTGGAACGTGTGTGAGAGCATGCTCACAAAAAGCCATAACTTTAATAATAGAAAAGGTCAATTATTCAGGTGATTATAAAAAGATTTTTTGGGAATCTTTATTAAAACGAATTAAAACTTAGTGATTTTTAATATTTTTATTTTTTTCTCTATTTTTGTTTATTGCTAAAAAGAAAAATACTGTTTCTAACCAATATGAAAAAATAAGAGCTTATAGTTTAACTCTATTATAAAAATTTAAAAAAAATAAATCTGATTTTATAAAAAATTTAATTAGTTTTTTAATCTAAAAAATTGGATATTGATCAAATATCCTTTAAAAGATGCAAAAATCCGATCAGAGATCTTTAAGAAATTATAGAAAAAGAACATCTAAAAATTAATTAATTTTCAGATTTAAACTTTTAGAAACGATCTTGTGGTAAATTGAAACTGGAACTAATTACAGCGTTTAAATTATCGTATAAGCGATAAATTTATATATAATTGCTTTAATTTTAATTTTAGGTAAAATATTTAAATATAAATTGAAAATAATAAGGTGAAAATTTATGGTTGAAGTAACATTAGTTGAAATAAAACATGAAGAAAAATTATCCCTACCTGAATTTGAAATTGAAGGTAAAGAAAATATCGATCAATATTTTAAATTACTCTTAGCAGGAACACCACGTTTAAAGTTTTCCATTACAGATAAAAATGGGAAAGAAGTTCATTCTAATTTGATGAATGTTGAAATGAGGTAACATTTACATAAGATTAGTATTGAATTTACTTTAAATTAAAATCTATTTTTTAATAAAAATGGGTTTTAAATGTTGGTGCAGGGATGTAGTAGCATATTCAATTTGAATTTGATAAAGCATCAAAATGATTTAAGATAAATTAATATAAATTATTTTTAAAATGGACTTAATTCCACGAAAAATTTATGAAGATTTCATTAGTGAAAAAAAAAGTAAAAATGAAACTATAAATTTGTTAATTAATTTAATTGAAAATATCGATAACGATGTAATTAGGAATGATTGTATCGATATTTTAAATAAATTCGATTTTATCCATTTAAAAGTTTTCAGAGTTCTAGAAGATATATTAATCTCTGAACAAAATCAAAATCTACGTTATTCTGCAGTTCAGGTCATACGGGACAAGTTCATTAAAAAATGTTTAAATCCTTTTATTTGGACTCTTCAGCATGAGACTTCTTATGACGTTCTGATTACAGTAATTAAATCTTTGAAAAATACAGACGATAATAGAATTGTCTCATTATTGATGGATGAATTAAGAAAAACTTCAAATAACGAGATATGGGATGGTATTAATCCTTTAATTAATCAGAATTTATTTAAACAAACCTCTTTCGAGAATATAGTTGATATACTCATAAACTTAGTTACCCTCAATTATTTAAAAAAAAAATTCCATGAATTCGATTTCATTATTGATAACGGTTTTATAATTGAAGTAGATTTCTCAAAAGTGGATAACCATGTAATAAATTGGCGTGATAGAAATGCTTCTCAAGATACTTCTGAGATAATTGGTATAGAAAATTTAAAAAAACTAAAGAAAATTAAATTCTTCCCTATAAAATGGGCTATTGGCAATGAATATAATTACAAAAATTCTATTGCATTAATAAAAGCATTAGAGAGATTAAATAATAAAGCAGCTAAAGATGCATTAATATCTCAGATAAAATTAATTGAGGATAATGAATTCAATTCTTCGATTAAGCATTATTTTAAACAATTTGAAGAGTTGTCTATATCTAAATTATCAGATATTTTTAGAAATTATTTAACTTTTACATTCATGAAAAAAAAGTATCCGATTTTAAACTATAAGGTATTAGAAGGAGAAGTTGTCTCAATTCATATCGAAAAAGTACCTTTAATTAAAGTACCGTTCTATATAAAATATTTTCGTTCACTTCAATCACTTACATTAAAAGATTGTAATTTACATAATCTTAGTAAATCAATTGGTCTTTTAAAGGATTTGAAAGTCTTAGATTTAGGAGGAAATAATTTAAAGTGTGTTTTAAAGTCAATTTTCTCTCTTAGATCTTTAAAAGTATTAAAGTTGAGCAATAATAAATTAGAAAAAATCCCTGATTCAATCAGTAAACTTTCTTCTCTTCAATATTTAAGTTTAGAAATAAATAATTTAGTTAGGCTACCAAAATCAATTGGTAATCTTTCATTGTTAAAATTTTTAAACTTAAGGGAAAATAAATTGACAGAAATACCATCTTCTATAGGAGAACTTAAATCACTTAAAACTTTAGATTTAAGTAAAAATAAAATCAGATCTTTACCAGAATCTATTGGTTTGCTTTATTCACTTAAGCTACTCAATTTAAGTAATAATAGTTTAGAAAGGTTACCAAATTCATTGAATTCAATTTCCTCACTTAATAAGCTTAATCTTGAGGATAATAATCTTAAAAGCCTTCCTAGATCTATGGGACTGCTTGAGTTTCTTGAAGTTTTAAAATTAGGTTGGAATAGATTAAAAAGACTACCAAATTCTTTTGCGGCTCTTAAATCGCTTAAATCTTTACATTTAAATAATAATAATTTATTAAAATTGTCTAGCTCAATTTGCATGATAACATCTTTAGAATATTTGGATGCTTCTTTCAATAAAATTTATGCACTACCAGATGATTTAAATAAGCTTAGGTCACTGAAGGTTCTCAAATTAAGTGATAATCAATTTAAAAATCTTCCTGACTCAATTGGTTCTCTTTATTCACTTGAAAAATTGGATTTTAGTGGAAATAGCCTTGAATCTTTACCAAAATCGGTAGTTTTATTACAATCTCTCAAAGAAATTTGGCTAAATGGAAATAAATTAAAAACTTTACCTGATTCTATAATAAAATTAAAATCTATTAAAAAGATAATGTTAAATGGTAATCCGATAATGAAAGTTCCAGAAATTCATCAAACTATAAAATCCAAAGAAGAAATTTCAGTAAATCTGGAGAAATTGAATAATATATCTGATTCTTCGAGTTGTGTGAGGTTATAACAAAAAAAAGATATTTTTTTCTTTGATAACCGAAATAAATACTAAATTAAAGTACATTTAATCTTTAGATTAGAGTCAAGATTTATCCTTGCATTATTTAGGATAAGAAAATTAAAGTTAAATTCTGCATCTAATAAAACTCACAATCAGCTAAAAGTTGTGAAATATCCATAACTTTAATAGGAGAATTATCCTCAGATGCTACTTGATACAAATTATTCTTACAAAAGACGCAGGAACTTACTAGAACTTCTGCAGATGTTTCAATTGCTTCTTTCAAACGATCTTCACGCATTCTTGCCATACAAGCCCTTGTTTCTGTTAATCTATCTCTTCCTACTTCAAGTGCTACATCTCCATAAAGTGCTTTCACACCTCCACCTGCACCGCAACACCAAGACATTTCTCTATTATGTTTCATCTCAAATAACTTTACACCCTCAATTCTTCGAATGAGTTCTCTAGGTTCTTCAAAAACATCACAATATCGTCCTAAATGACAAGGATCATGATATGTTATAAGTAAAGGATCCTCCTTTGAACGCTTCGTGTATCGGATTTTAAGATTTTTTTCTTTTACAACTTTTAAAGCGTATTGAGTAATATGATATAAATCAAATCCAAGTTGATAGTTCGCAAATTTAGAATATTCAAGGGAAAATGTCGAAAAACATCCAGAACAAGAGAAAACAACTTCTTTTACCCCGCTTTTACGGATCATTTCGTAATTATGTCTTACAAGGTTAATGGCTTCATCTTCTAATCCTGTCCGAAATAAAACAGAACCACAACATCTTTCTTCTGGAAAAAGTGTGAATTCAACTCCTAATTTCTTTAAGACTCGACTAGTTGATGAAACGAGCTCTTTATTTCTATATGAAGATGTACATCCTACAAAATAGCCAACAGAAAAATCCTTTTTCTTTGCAACTTGGATCTCAGGTTTTTGTATGCTACGTTCATAAGCTTCAGCCCCTTCTTCACAAGAATTAACCCAATTAAATCTATCGCCATGTTTTTCTAGAAACGGATTATTGTTTTCTAATATTGAACTTTTAAGGATCTTCAATTTTTCAGGTATAGCACCCTTTTTTACTACCTGTTTTCTGAAATGTTGGAATACACTCAATGTATCAACTTGGACAGGGCATACAACTTTACAATTACCACACAACATACATCGAAAAACCGAAGGAATTATTTCCTCTTTATCGAATTTTATATCTTTTCTATCCAGCGCTTTAATAATTCTATTTCGCCCCCCAGCATAATCAGTTTCACACCAAGAAGTGTTATAAACCTTACAAACATGGCGACAATATCCACAATGAGTACATCTTTCATAGGAATATCTTTCACTAAATTTCTTAGAAGGCTCGACTAAATTATCTCTTGAAGGAGAAACTAAACCTGCTACGGGTGGACCAGAAGTTATCACACTTTTTAAATCTTTTTTTTCTTTTCCTTCACTCATTTATCATAATCTCTTTTATGATGGTTCTTTTGTTGAAAATATAATTAATTTTTATTAAATATAACCGTTATATATTATTTATCATTATATTGATTTGGTTTTATCAATTAGACTTCTTTATTTTAAATAACTTGTATAATAGTTTTGCTGTTGTGAAAAGTAATGATACTCTCCAGAATTTCATTTTGGCTTTAGTTAATCTATATGAATTGAATAAATGTTTTGGATCTAATTTATCTTTTAACATTTTCCATTTCTTTACTTCTTCTGGCTTATATTTTAGTAAGTAAAATGTATTGACAATCCCGATTGTGTATAATCTATCTCCTTGATTGAATGCCTGAACAGTTAAATCATGTAAGAAAGCCTTAACCGCAAAAAATTCAAGAGTTCTTTCTATATCAGTTAGACCAAAAATCTTTACTCTTGTCCATCCTTTTTCTCCTGAAATTGCATATGAAGCTGTAGGAAATTTATATTTTTTATTTTGTTTTATATACAATTCCATGAAGTTTTTTAATCTCTTGTCAGAGATCCAATATTCCTGGAATATTAAATTTCTTGTTGATAATCCTATTGATACCTCAGCATCACTAATATCGCGCCACTTTTCTTTCAAATAGGAACTTTCTATCTCAGCACAGTTTATCTTTGATGCATAAGATTTAACATCTGATATACTTTTTGAGGTTTGTTCAGGATCGTCATAAAATACGGCCCAAACAATCCATTCTTGCTTTGGGAAAGTTACATGCGAATATTTTTCAAATTTCCTTTCTGAAATTGAGAGAAATAATGGTTTATTAGGTAGATCCTCCTTTATCGTCAAATAAAAATTAATTGCTTGTTCAATTGAATTAAAACCATACCCTATTATTTCTAATGAATTTTTCAGTGTAGTTATAGATAATTTAACATTTGCTATTGCCCCAAATATACCATATGTTCCTATAATATCATTAAGGCTTATTTCATCCGAAGAGTTTCTCGATATTCGTATTAGTGAACCATCTGGTTTAACTAAATCTAATGAAATGATCGTAGACTCCATTGTTCCATATTTAACGACACCTATGCCTGCTTTTCCTGGGGTTGCAATAAATCCGCCTACACAGGAAGTTTTAAAACTTGTTGGAAATGTCTTTGGTTCAAGACCATAATCAGATAATGCTTCTATTAAATTTAACCAAGATATTCCACTGCCTACTGTTACTGTCATTTCCTCTTGATTTATTTCTTGAACCTTATTTAATCTACGTATATCTATAATCACTCCTCCCTTAGAGGGTGTCGCTGAAGAGAAACATGAAGTTCCAGCAGCCCTAATTGTTACTGGGATATTGAGTTTTCTGCATTTTTGTATTGCTAATGATAATTCATTAACGTTAGCTGGCCGTATAACATAACTAGCTAAATATTCTTTTTTAAATTTATAATGATATGCAGGTAATGAGGTGAGATCTGCTGAAGCAGATTCAAGTTCAAAAGGATTCGTACTTACATGATACGGAGATATAAATTCCAAAAATTGAGCTTCAAGATCTTTGCTTCTTTTTGTCCTTTTTTTACTTTTCATATTATTATTGTTAGACTGAACCATTATACCATAACACCTAAAATTATCAAATTAAAAGTAAATTGGAGTTTAGAAAATAACCTAAAAGAAATGCACCCCACCAACTTAATAAGGTTAAATAACCTGTAATTTTTGCTGGTTTTCTTTCCGCAGCAATCCCAAATAACATACTTAAAAACCCAGTTACTAATCCTAATGACCCGAGAATTATATGTGGTAGGTGATAGATCAATTCGTAGCCTCCAAGCCAAGCACCAGCAGGTATTCTTATAAAAGCGACAATTACATTGATCACTGTCAAAATCCATGAACCCCCTGCGAGGATCCCATGAGTTTTAACAAACTTATTTTCATTCACTAAAACTAGGACCGTTGCGAGTGAAACTAATAACAATGCTGGTAGTCCTAGATATAAACCTAAATGATTAAATATTGCAGAAAATAGATCAAATCCTACAGGAGCTCCAATTGTAATCTCAGCATAAGCAAATACTTGACCTCCAGTTAAATTATTTCCTGCAATTATAAAAAGAATATAGGAAACCTTCTCTACAGTTGGTGTCACATTAAACGCAATAGTCATTGCATTTGGATTTGGATCAAGATCATCTATTGATGCATCAACTATTTTATTATTTGATGGTAATATGTTAAAGTTATCATTATCTTTAGCACCAGGGTATGCTTGTAAAAACAAATCAGATCCAGTTGCTGAAACGTTAAAAATATAATAAGCAGTATTATTAATTTCAGTTCTTACGGGACTGGTATATGAAATTGTATACGACCCAGGGGAATCATGACATCCACTAGAAGAATGAGTATCACCAAACGGGGGTCTTGCGGTTCCAAAGACAAAAAGCGAAACGCTCATCAACCCGATAATGCAAATTATAAAAATTAGAATTTTCTTTTTCATAATATCTCGTTTACCAGATTTAAAGTATTTTTAATCTATGAGTATTTCTTTTTAAACATTTTTCATATATTTTAAAAATAAAGATTTTTTTAAAAGATTAGAGCAAAAATTACACCTAATTTATGTACTTATGTTTTATTTTAAAAACTTTTATTAAAATTCTTTAATATTACATTCAATGTGATTTGTTTAATGCGTAGTAATTGGTCTGTGAAAAAGACTGTTTTTCTTAATTTGATTTTAATTCTCATCATTATAATTGTAATTCCATTGTTATTAAATACAATAGAAGTAAATTTTAGAATTATTTTTATATCACTAATGGGTAGTCTCTCAATCATTTTTCTAATTATCATAATGGTCTTGGATCTCATTTTTCTAATTACTAAAAAACAGAACGTCTATTTTTTAACTATGTTAGCCATGAACTTATCATTGTTTTTGTTTTTAATTATGGTTTACAGTTTTGTAAATAACTCTTATAAAATTGTATATGTAATGTATTATAGCAATAATTCCCTTCCTCTAATTTATAAAATTGTAGCAATTTGGGCTGGTGAAGAAGGATCAATTATGACTTGGATGTTATTTAATTCAATAATAATTAATTTCTATAGGATTGGGAATCATAATAACGAAGATTTAGTTTTTATACGCTCAGTTATTTTGTCATCAATAATTTCATCAATTTTCTTAATAATATTATTCTACTTAAATCCTTTTGAACTTCAATCATCTTCTCCTTCTGATGGGTTAGGTTTAAATCCACTTTTAATATCTCCATTTATGATTTGGCATCCTTTTTTTACATTTATCGCTTATGCTGTTTTTTTAGTGCCATTTACAATAATAATCGCTGAAGTCATAACTCCTAAATCAAAACTTATAGAATTATATCAGGATAAATTCTATAATTTCGCCTTAAAATTTGGGTGGTTAGTTATGTCCCTAAGCATAGGATTAGGTGCGTATTGGGCTAAAATTGCTTTAACTTGGGGGAGGTATTGGGGTTGGGATCCCGTCGAAACAGTTTCCCTCATTCCATGGTTTTTTATAACAGCTTTCTTTCATACCGTGATTTTTAAGAAAAAAAAACCCATATTAATAAAGATAAATGTAGCTTTAATTTTTTCTTCAATTGTATTTTCGACATTAATTACACGTGGAGGAGGGTTAAATTCGCTTCATACGTTTACTGAAGGGGCAGAACTAGTTATTTGGGTAGTACTTTTAGGCCTAGTACTAATCTTGCTTCCCCTTTATGTAATTTATATAGTATTAGATTATTTAATGGAGGAATATCGGAATAAAAAACTATTTTTTGATTATTTAAGTTATATTTTTTTATTTGGTTTAGCTTTTGTCTGTATCTTTGGGCTGTTTATCCCTCCATTCACCTATCTTCTTTCAAATTTAGTTCCAATAAATATTGTTAGCATCGGTCCCGAATATTTTATTATAACTTCTTTAATTTTAGCAACAGGTTTAGCTTTATCATTGATTTTTTGTTCTTTATGGGAAAGTTTTAGCATTAAAGGGATAGTATCAGTTATAGTTATAGGATTATTAATTCAAATTATATTGTCATTTATCTTGTTATTTGTATCTAATATCTGGATAAATCCAGTGCTATGGATTTACATGATGTCATTTTTTTCTTCTATCTTCAAATTAGCGAAGAATTTAAATTTAAAAAGGGGGATTAAATATTTTTTTAGGTTAAATTCAAAAACAATAATTCATGCTGGAATCTCCTTAATTCTTGCTGGATTTTTAATGTCAGCTAATTTTCAAGATATCTTTTTCATTCCAGGATTCATATTACTAATGATAGGGATAGTTCCTTCAATTCTTATTAGCTTTTTTCCAACAAAGAGGCAATTCAAACAGAACGACTAATTCAGTATATAAGTTTCATTATAGACTTAATTCTTGGGATAAACGGCTAAGAAAAATATTAATATCTTAGAAATACGTTTAATATTTAACTTATTGAATTCTTTAGATCTAGGCAAATTAAACTATTTCTGAATGGTTCAAATTTAAACTATCATAATGATTTTTATCTTAAATTGAAACTAACACTTATTCAATTGTTAAAAATAACCAGTTTTGACAAATCTTTTAATATTTCTTAGATTTCTCTATATTAAATATATATATTTTTATTTAAATATTAAAAACGGGGATATAAACGAGAATTAAAAGAAAAACTTATTCGTTTTTAATCACAATTATGCTGGTTTTTTCAATTATAGGTCTTGCTATAGCTAGAACGCAAGATTTTAATGATTTTACAGGAGAAGGTCATGCTAGTTGCCATGGAAATATCACGCAGAGTGCTACAGGATATGTAACATTGTCATCAAGTTCAGGATTATCTGTTACTCCAAATGAAAATTTTGTAGTTAGCATTCAAGTGTTAAGCTTCTCAGAAGCTCAAGGGAATAATATTGTTGCTGGATTCCCAAGTGGGAATCCAGGTCTGGGTGATAATAAAGATTTTACTTTTGATACAACTCAAAAATCAGTTTCAATAGGTAGTTCTGGAGATTCAACAGTTATAAATTTTCAAGTTACTGCCCCCTCTATTGCACAGACTTATACTCTCCATGCTGATGCTATATATAGAGCAGGAGGTTCAGCTTCCTATTTTGCACATGGAGATTTAGTACTGACTGTCCAAGTAGAAAACACTCCTCCTCAATTTAGTAATCTTATTGAGAGCAGTGATCCTTTAGAATTTGGGCAACAAGAAACCTTTCAGGTAGATGTAACCGATTCAGAAACAAGCGTTAGCGTAGTTTTAATTGAATTAGCAGGACAAAATTACACTATGACAAACATTTTAAGCAACACTTTTGAATATAATTGGAATCCGAGTACAACTGGTGTTAAAAACTACATAATTTATGCTAGTGATACAGATGGAAGTTGGAATTCAATAACTGGAAATATTCTCGTAACTGATACTACAGCACCGAATTTATCTAATTTAGTTGAAAGTGCTGATCCTTTAGAATTGGGACAAACAGAAACAATACAAATTAATGTAACTGATTTATCAGCAATCAATAGTGTCTTAATAGAAATTAGTAGCATGAATTATACGATGGCAAACATCGGAGGTTCTATATGGGAATATAATGATTGGACACCAATTAGTACAGGGATAAAACCCTACGTGATTTACGTAAATGATGCTGAAGGAAATGGAAACTCTTTAAGCAATTCAATAACCGTCCAAGACACAGTACAACCATCATTAACAAATCTGATAGAAAGTGCGGATCCATTAGAGTTAGGGCAAACAGAAGTGATTCAAATTAATGTAACAGATTTATCTGGTATTAGTAATGTCTTTATAGAATTAGGTGGGATAAATTATACGATGATAAATACAGGAGGAATTAGATATGAATACAATAGCTGGACTCCATTATCAGTTGGAGTCAAAGGTTATACAATTTATGTAAATGACACCGAAGGAAATTGGAACTCTTTAAGTAATTCAATAACTGTTCAAGATACTACAGCTCCTTTTCTTTTCAATTTAATTGAAAATGCCGATCCTTTAGAATTGGGACAAACTGAAATAATTCAAATCAATGTAACAGATTTATCAGGTATTACACAGGTTCTTATACAGATCAATAATGTAAATTATACTATGACAAAAATTGGTAGCTCAACTTGGGAATACAACAATTGGATTCCTTTAACTACTGGATTAAAATCATATTATATTTATGCAAAAGACGGGATTAACAATTGGAATTCGATGAATGGAAATATCAATGTAATTGATACAACAGTTCCAGTATTATCTAATTTGGTAGAGAGTGCCGATCCTTTAGAGTTAGGACAAACAGAAACAATCCAAGTTAATGTGACAGATTTATCTGGCATTAATCAAGTATTATTGGAAATTAATAGTGTAAATTATACAATGATAAATATCGGTAGTTCAATATGGGAATATAATAGTTGGACTCCAACAAGTACCGGAACAAAATTATATACAGTTTATGCTAGTGATACTGAAGGAAATTGGAATTCAATAACTAATAGTATTAATGTGGAAGATACAATAGCTCCAACATATAATTTTTTAATAGAAAGTGCTGATCCTCTCCCATTGGGACAGAATGAGACAATTTCAATTGAAGTTTATGACTCCCCAGGATCAGGAGTGAAAGATGTATTTCTTGAATATGATAACAGTAATCACACAATGAATTTCAAAGGATTACATAAATGGGAGTGGTCTAATTGGAAACCTATCTCTGTAGGAATTTTTGATTACACTATTTACATGATTGATAACAGTAACAATTTAAATACAACAATTGGATCTATTGAAGTTTTTATTTCATCAGGGCCATCAATTCAAAACTTATCAAAAAGTGCTGATCCGTTGGAATTAGGGCAATCGGAGACAATTCAAGTTGATGTTAATGATAGCGATGGAGTGAGTAAAGTACTTATTGAACTTGGAATCTCTAATTATACAATGGTAAATATAGGGGGAAAAAGATATGAATATACATGGCAACCAAATACAGTAGGAACAAAATTATTTAAAATTTATGCTAATGATTCTTTTAATAATTGGAATCTAATTAGTGAAAGTATATTAGTCATAGATACAACACCTCCCAATTTTGGAAATTTAACAGAAAGTTATGATCCTCTTGAATTCGGAAAGTCGGTATTGATTTCAATTGATGCTACAGATTTATCAGGGATTAATCAAGTTAAAATTGAATTTGAAGGAACAAATCATTCAATGTCGTATATTGGAGGAAATACATGGTTAAATGACACCTGGGTACCTAGTACTGTAAATACACATTTATATACAATTTACATTCAAGATAAATCAAATAACTGGAATTTTACAAATGGATCTATTGAAGTAATTGATACTACTGCACCTATTTTATCAAACTTATATGAGAGTACTGATCCTTTAGAATTGGGACAAACAGAAATAATCCGAATTGATGTTATTGACTTGGCACCAATAAGTTCTGTATATATTGAAATTGAAGGTATTAATTATACTATGTCAAAAATAAATTCAATAACATGGGAGTACAATAATTGGAACCCTACAAGCACAGGAATAAAATTTTATACTATTTACGCTAACGATACAAGTAATAATATAATCTCATTAATAGCTAATATTTCTATTGTGGATACTATCGGTCCAACATTATCTAATTTGATTGAGAGCGCTGATCCTTTAGAATTAGGACAAACAGAAACAATTCAAATTAACGTTTCTGACTTATCAGGTATCAATCAAGTGCTAATAGAAATTGATAGTGTGAATAATACGATGATAAATATTGGGGGTTCAGTATGGGAATATAACAATTGGATTCCAGCTAATATTGGATTGGAATCATATACAATATACTCAAGTGACAATGAGGGAAATTGGAACTCTTTAACTAGCAATATCAATGTAGTAGATACCAATGGTCCAACTTTATCTAATTTATTTGAAAGTGCTGATCCTTTAGAATTGGGGCAAACAGAAACAATCCAAATCCATGTTACAGATTTATCAGCAATCAACAAAGTCTTAATAGAAATTAGTGGCATGAATTATACGATGGCAAATATTGGTGGATCGATATGGGAATATAATGGTTGGAATCCAATTAGTACTGGAGTGAAATCTTATAAAATATATGCAATCGATACCGAAGGAAATGGGAATTCTTTAAGCAATTCAATAACCGTTCAAGACACAGTGCAACCATCGTTAAATAATCTTGTAGAAAGTGTGGATCCTCTAGAGTTAGGACAAACAGAAACAATCCAAGTTAATGTGACAGATTTATCTGGTATTAGTCAAGTGCTAATAGAAACTGATAGTGTGAATTACACAATGATAAATATCGGAGGATCAACATGGGAATATAATTGGATTCCGAATTCTGTAGGTCTAAAATTATATACAATATTTGGAGAAGATACGAATAATAATTGGCACTATATTGAAGGCAATATTACTGTACTGGATACTAATGCACCAACTTTATCAAATTTAATAGAAAATACTGATCCATTAGAATTAGGTAACACTGCATCGTTTCAAGTTGATATTTTTGATTTTTCTCCAATAAATCTTGTTCTGTTTGAGCATAACGGAAACAATTATTCTATGACAAATTACGGAGGATTAACTTGGCATTTTAATTGGACACTAAGTAATGTAGGCTTGAAATTCTATAGACTTCATGCTATTGACTCTCAAAATAACAAAATATCATTAAAGAATAACATTACTGTCATTGATACAAAAGGTCCTATATTTTCTAATTTAGTTATAAGTGATAAAACTATAACGATTGGACAGTCTATTTCGATCCAAGTGGAGATTATAGATTTTTCTAATGTCTCTGATGTCATTATTGAATATGAAGGTTCGAATCATTCTATGATTAATATCTTTGGAAATACCTGGGAAGTTAATAATTGGATCCCAAATTCACTAGGGGATATATCTGTAATTATTTACGCAAATGATACTCATAATAATTGGAATATGATATATGACAACATTATTGTTAATGAACAATCAAAATCCAACAACATAATAACTATTGAACAAATTATTGACTTTTCATTATATTTTAGCATAATTAGTATAATTATCGCAGGAATAGTAATTATAATAAAAACTTCAAGAACAAAACGATTTATTAAATAAAAAATATTTTTTTTTTAATTTTAATTACTTCTCTTTATTAAGTTTTAAAATAGTCGTAAAAAGATTGATTTGAACCTATGGATAAATCCGATAAAAATATAATAAGATGTAATAAAATATCAAAGCAATTTGGATATTTCCTTGCACTTAAAAAAATATCTTTTATGATAAGAGAAAATACTATATTTGGGATAGCAGGAGCGAATGGGGCCGGAAAAACGACTTTAATTAAAATTTTATCAGGATTGCTCAAACCCACTTTTGGGACTATTGAAATTGAGGGTATGAGCTATAAAGATCATTCAAACATTTTAAAACAAAATATTGGAATTACCACTGATGAATCCTTTCTTTATGAAGAACTAACTATTTTTGAAAATTTAACATTTTATGGTAATTTACATCTAAATTTTAAAAAAACTATTTTGAAGTCAAAAATTGAACAATTAGTAGAAAAATTTCATTTAAAAGATTGGATAAATGAACCTGTAGGAGTTCTATCCCATGGGATGAAGCAAAAAGTTGAATTAATTAGAGCTTTAATACATAACCCTTCAATATTATTTTTAGACGAACCATTTTCAGGATTAGATTATAATGCAACTGCCATGTTAATTAATTTCTTTAAAGAATTAAAAAATAATGAAAAAATATCGATAATACTTGCAACACATAAAATTGAAGTATTCCAACAAATTTGCGATGATTTAATAATATTAAAACAAGGAAAAATCAATAAAGCTTTTTTAAATGAGCAATTCAATGAAACTGAAATTAAATCTTATTTTTAGGAGGATCTTATTTTGAAAAATGCGAACTTGACCTTAAAATCAAAGATTAAATTGCTAAAAGTAATTTTAACTAAAGACATAAGATCTGAACTTAGACAAATTAATGATTTATTTTCGATTTTTCTCTTTGATTTAATATCAATCTTTATATTTTCTTCAGTATACAATTTCGGTACTCAATATCAAAATATGCCATTAGAGATTTTTGTCATTGAAAATTGGCTCATCATTTTTTTTACACTTGTTTATATTATGTCTAGACTTTTCGTTAAAGAGAAAGAATCTGGAACAATTGGAGGAATACTTTCATCCCCTATATCTGCTAACCTAATAATTGCAAGTAAAATCATCTTTTGTCTAATATTATTAACTTTTATAGAGATAATCCTTTTTCTGTTTAGTACTTTTATATCCGCACCTTCAATAAGCAACTTTAATGTAACTCAATTAATAATTTATATTATTTTGGGAGTGTTATTACCAACATTAGATCTGTCTATATGCGGAAGTTTAGTATCTGCTTTCTCTATGTATGTTAAAAATAAATCTTTTATTTTACCAATTTTGCTTTTTCCCTTGATTCTTCCCATTATTACACCCATTATTTCAATCAATATAAAAATCCTGGAAGGTGAAGTAATAACAAGTTTATACTATGAAATAATATTTTTTTGTGCCCATATTATTCTAATGAGCTCAATTATGGCTTTAACTTCAGATTATCTTTTATATGATTAAATAGGATCTAACTACATTGTGTAAGAATCTGAGTAGCAACTAAAATCAAGGAGGAATTAAATAGACCAGTTACAACAACTTCAATTCCATTTTTCAAATCAGTTGGAGGAGGCAATCCGTTTATATCAATATAAATGCTATATTCACTTTCAGTTAAATTAAAATCGTTACCAGCAAATCCCTCAACGATCCCTATAATCTGAATTTGTTTATTATCATACTTTGAGGGATTTAAAGCGACTTGAGAAACCTTAAGGTAAGGGCGTGCACTTGTTGTAAGCAATGTGATTATAATGATCACAGATATAGCGATTCCAACTATTGCTATAATTTTAGTCTTTTTCAGCTTCATCACTATCATCCTTTTATTTTAAGTTTTTATCTAATTTTTCAATTCTTTTCAATATCTTCTTTAATCGAATTTTAGGATATAAAATTAGAAATATAATAACTAACCAAAATAATATATAACTAACACTTATTGTTATTAAATCGGGATAGAAATATTGTAGTAACATTTAAATTATTCCTCCACTAACCTTTTTTGTATAATTATATCTAACTTTTCTTTTGCTTTATCTAATTCTCCTAATCTTTGAATAGCATATAAAAATAAAATGGTTATTCCAATTAAGTTAAAAATTAACATAAATAATTTAACTGGATCCCAATATATATTTCCTGGTTCTCCTGGAGTCGGATTAATTAAGGGATGTAAACTTGTAAATATAATTGCTGAGAAGTAACTTAAGGGAATTGTAGGAAATAATGTGATACCAAGGACTGAAGATAATTTTGCTCTTTTTTCTTTATCCTCAATCAAATTTCTAAATATTAGGTAAGCTAGATAACATAAAAGTAATACTAAGGTCATAGTTTGTCTCCCATCACTCCACTGCCAAAAAACGTTATTATAATCTCCAGAAGTGGCATTATACCATAATGATCCAGTAATCAAAGTAAATGTAGTAAAGAATACTCCAACAATAATACTATTTGTACCTAAACGGTTCCAATTTATTTGTCTTTTCTTTAAATAAAGGACGTGAAATAATAAACTTATACCAAATGATAAATATGCTAGCCATGCGCCAGAAACATGGTAAAAAAAAATTATATATACTATACGATTCGGACTTCCCCATATTATTAAGTTTAACGAAGTCAATGTTACAATTAGAAGAAAATTAGTTATTAATATTATTAAAGAAAGGATTAATATGAAATTGGATTTAAATAATTTCGGGAAATTCATTATAGAATATTTTAAATTTATAATTTTGATTTTCTTTCATAAAAATTACTATTTTTTCATTTAAGACATTTTTTTTTAACATTTAAAATTTGAGATTATAAAAAAAAAAAAATTTAAGTTAAATTTTATTTTCTCTTACGTCTAATTAATAAGATAATTACTACAGATGCAATAATCCCACCAGAAACGAGTAATGATACACTGTTGAATGGAATAAATAGCACTAAAGAAGCAATCGTAATAGAACCTGAAGTCACAGTGACTACTACTGCTTTATGTAGATAAATAATATTTTGTGCGGCACCAGTTGTATTCATAGCGTTTACGACAGCGACCATTAAATTATAAGTTCCATCAGCTTGAGGTGCTAATACTCTAAATCTCAGTGCATTAACTGTATTACCATTCGCATCTAATTCAACTTCCCATATCCCAACACCCCAATAATCAGTTACCCCATTTACGGTGTTTTGTGCAATTCCTAAACCAAATTCTTTATTATCTCCAAGTTCGAAAGGAATAGCAATAGCGAAACTTCCCGATCTATTATTATTAGATTCAAGAGCATCAGCAAAACCTTGAATTGAGCTTGTAAGTGTAATTAATCTTCCTGAAGTTGATGCTGATACGGTTAAGGTTCCTGATAAGGCTGCATCACTCGAGCCATGACAGCCTGTATGTGAAGCTCCTTGATAATATTGAATTTCTGTTGGATATGCCACACTTGTCCCGATAATTCCCACCATTAAAACTGCTATTACAACTAAAATGAATATTTTATTTCTTTTCATTTCAAATCATCTCCTTGCTTTTTTTTTATGGAGTATAACGAGAACTATGGGGATAATGGCAAGAAGTGCGGAAGCAAAGATAAAGATTAGTTCAAATCCAGGAATTCCTCCAGCAGAAGTAGATTTAACGGTGACAGTTATTAATGTTTTAATATAATTAAATGGTTGGACTGTTGGGAATGATTCTCCACCGTCAACAGCTACAATAGTTAATGTATGACTACCACCTGTTACAGGAGCAAATACAATCATTGTTACAGTACTATTACCATTTCCAGAAGCATCTAATCCCACCTCAAACGCCGATGATACAAGTTCTCCTGAATAATTATAAACTCCAAAAAAGAAATTATGATTATCACTAATTCGAGCGGATATACCAACTAGTACGTGCTTATTTGCCGCTGCTGTAAATCCAGTTATAGTAAGTGTAACATTAAATTGAGTTCCGGGATCGATTATTGCTGTTGTAATATTTGCGGGTGAAATAGTTGCAGATAATGTACCTGCTGACTCTGTATATGTTCCCGCATGACATGTACCATGATCTGTTTCTTCCCATTCTATCATATAACCTGGCCACGCACTGACAGTACCTATTATTGCGAAAATAAAGAATACCAGTATGAACAATCGTAGAAATTTTTTGTTCACGTTCTATCTCACTTTAAATTTTTTACATTTTTGAATATTTATAAGTAAATTGTTTCAAATTTAAGAAAAAAGCTTCTTTTATAAGCATTACTTAAATAGGATAATTTAAACAATCAAACTTCACTATGTTTCAATATTTAACAATTTTTCATAAATTATTTGGATTTGAAACTTAAATCAAACCATTCTTACAATATAATAGCAAGTAATCAATGATAAGGATCTCAAAGAATAAAATTCATTAGTAAGATTATAAAGTTATTTATCTCCTGCCATTTTTTAAAATAGATTAGAAGCAATTTTGGGATAAAAATTTTTTATTACTTGAATAATCTTATATTAAGTAGTAAACCCACTTATATTAAAAATTACCACACCCACCGCATTTACCATCAATAAAGGCATCGCACCTCTTACATATATTCTCACATTTATGTTCTTTACTTATGCCACTAAAAAGGTTAAGAGGGAGAAATTTAGGTACTATAAAATCAGCAGTGAATATAATTGCAGAATGTAATACTCCTTTTTTATTTGTAGGACCACAAAAGTTAATATATCTGCGCAAAGCATCAATATCTTGCCCTATTACTCCAAATATCAAATTATATTGACCAGTCACATGTGCTAATAAAAAAACTCTTGGGCATTCCACATACGCTTCACTAACTTTCTGAACCTCTTCATAATTTTTCATTTCCATCAAAATGAATGCTACATAGTAATTTAAGTTCTTAACACTTATATTTCCTTGAATTTTAAGGGTACCTGAATCTTCTAATTTAGAAATACGGTTTGCAATTCCTGCATGACTCATAGTATCATGATTAGATTTCTTAATACTTTTACTTAAGGAACTTAAGCTCTCACGTCCATCATTAAACAATGCACTTAGAATCTGTTTATCAATCTGATCTAATGGCATAATAATATTACTAGAAACTTTCATATAAAAAAGAAATCTTTATATTTAAAGAATTTGGATAATCTCAACCACCAAATCCTTTTCAGTTTCGATTTACATCAAATTTTAACTAAAAGTTTCAATTTGAAAAATCAAAAATATTATATTCATTCAATGTAGAATATTTAATCTAAAATCTTAATCACTACTAAAAATAAAACTTTCAAAAATAAAACTAATAGATGGCAAAAATAAAAAAGTTCTAAAAAATTATGTAATTAACATCAAAATATTAACATTTTTTGAAAAACCTTAAATGATTCAATATTTTCTCTACTTTAGTCATATTCATATTGTTTATAAACGACAAACTTTAAAAGCTGTAAATTAAGATATAATTAACAAAACTACTGATTAATATTTAGAAAATTATGCAATTAGATGGAATAGACAAACAAATATTAAATGCGTTGTTTGACAATGGTCGTGAAAGTTTAACAAACTTGGAAAAAATAATTTTTAAATCCGGTACTGAGACTATGAGTCATACTGGAATTGCAAAGCGTATTTCTAAATTAGAAGATACTGGGATTCTTAAAATTCAAGCTAATACAAATATAAATAACCTTAAGTATAAAGTTGCAATTATATTAATGGAAATGAGTAATTACGACGAAGTTCAAAAAATTATTAAAGCATATGAAGCTTGTCCCAGAGTCTTTTTGTTAGCACACGTAACCGGTCAATATAATCTAATTTTAGGGATAATTGGTCAAAGTATTGATGTTTTACATAGATATATTAATTTCTGTGGGCCTACAAATAAAAAAGGGATTCTTCATGCTGCTACCATTTTTGTGTCAGAACTTATCACACCTAAATTTTTGCCACTTAATCTCTTCAGCCAAAAAAGCCAAGAGGAGAACTGTGGAAATGTTTGTAATGATTGTGCCGCATATCTTGATGGAAAATGCAATGGGTGCGGCTCTTTTTGATGTTACTTTTCTTTACTTGAACTTATAATTCTATTCCAATTAAAATATAATTACTATAATACCTTATTTTTTCAGGAAATTTCACAAATTTACAAAAAGAACTAAATAAAGCATTAATTTATACAATATAGCTATATTTTTATAAAATCTATTTACTCTTGCTAAATATTTTTAGATTTTCAAAGATTTATGCTTAAGAAATTTTAGAAAATCTCCAAATATTTTAAAAATCGAATTTAAATTTAATTTTTTTTTTTTATTATTCGCTTATTTTTACTGCATTTATGTTTAATTTTGAAACATATATATATACCCCTTATTTAGAAAGCAGAAATTTTTTAATAACATACAGCATAATTTTAAACATCAATTCTTTTTTAAAAAAGCGTTTAATAATTTATAAAAATTAAAAAAAAAATTTGATGTAAAAATGGTGAAAGTAGCTTTTATGCAACTAAGTGACTGTTGGGGCTGTCACCAATCCCTCCTAAACGCACATTTGGGATTGTTGCCCGTTCTACCAGCACTTGAATTTGTATATTGGCCAGCTGTAGTCGATTTTAAAGAAGATTCATTGAAAGCTAGAGATGCGGGGTCTATCTTAGTGGGTTTTATCGAAGGTTCGATAAGAACTAAACAAGACTTGGAAAGTGTCAAATTAATGAGGGAAAAATGTGTACTAATCATTGCATTTGGCAGTTGTGCTACATATGGAAATGTAACAGGATTAGCGAACCAATGGGATATCGAAACACTAAAAAAACGAAAATTTGTAGAAATTGAATCCGCTACAAATGAAACCCCTACAATTCCAACCCGACATGTTCCTGAATTTCAGGATAAAGTGATTAATGTTGATGAAGTTATTAATGTAGATGTTTACATGGCAGGTTGTCCTCCAAAACCAGAGCAAATTATCAGTGCCGTCGTATTTTTACTAGGTCAAAAACCATTCCCAATGAATGATCTCGCATTCTGTAATGATTGTAGTATTAAAGATAATTGTTTGTTAGATGCAGGTCATTTATGTTTTGGTTCTATCACTAGTATAGGTTGTAATTTAAAATGTACAAGTGAAAATAAACCATGTGTAGGTTGTTACGGACCAGCTAAAACAGTGGATTCCAGAGCTGACAAATTAAATAATATGGTGAAAAATCTTACACCACTCAGTTCAGGTGATAAAAAATCCATATTTGAGTTCTCAACATTGTTTTTAGGTGTACCACTTATGGCAGGTTTTGATCTAGCAGGAGATATATTAAAACAAATCAAGAAACGAGGTGCTCCTGAAACACCCTTAGCGAATTTACCACCAACAACAGAAGAGATTTCATCCACTTTACTAGGATTTCTAGGCAATAACCGTGATTTTACTGAAATATCAAATGTTTGTGATACATGTCCGAGAATTATCGGAAGCAAATCAACTATGACTCGAGTAAAGAGAGATTATGAAGGGCTTCCTAATATGGATGATTGTCTTATAGAACAAGGATATGTCTGTATGGGCCCTGTCACTAGAGCTGGCTGCGGTGCTTTATGTATAAGAGTTAATGCTCCTTGTACTGGCTGTTATGGTCAGACAGTATGGGGTGTTAATCAAGCAGAGAGATTCGCAGACACAATAATTAAAGGATTTAATGTAGATTTAAATAAATCAGAGATACTTTCTCAGGTGAAAGATCACATTGGCACTTTTGAAAAATTTACTTTAGCATCAAGAAAAGGAGGAGTATAATAATATGGTAAAAGAGATAGAAGTAGAACCAGTCACTCGATTAGAAGGACATGGTGGATTGAGATTAGTTTTAGGTGATGATGGAAAGGTGCAAGATGTTCAGTTTAATATTACTTCTACGAGATTTTTTGAAAAGTTTCTGGAAGGCAGATATTGTGAACATATTCCGAGAATCACTCCACGTATTTGTGGAATCTGTCCAATACCTCATCACTTAGCCCCTACTAAAGCAGTAGAAGATGCATGGCAAGTTGAAATTCCAACTCCGGCTTTAAAATTGCGAAAATTATTAATTAATGCCAAGCAATATTCATCCCACGCTTTACATTTTTATGCTTTAGCTGCACCAGATTTCTTACTCGGACCTATGGCAGATCCTGCATTAAGGAATGTCGTCCATGTAATAAATCAAATGCCCGATGTAGGTGCGATGGCATTAAAAATGATGGATTTTGGCCAAAAATTATGTGCAACGATTGGTGGTAAATCAGTTCATCCAATTTCTGCAATAGTTGGTGGAATGAAAAAAGCTATGGATGAAGATGCTCGTGATCTATTTTTAAAACAAATACAAGATCAAGTGGAATGGACTAAAAAAACTGTAGATATTGGTTTAAAGGTCGTAGAAGATTATTGGGATGTAGTGGCTAACGTAGGAGTAGTGCCTACCTATTATGCTGGTATGACTAAGAATGGAGTTCATGATATTTATGAGGGAGATCTCAGGATAGTATCCCCAGAAGGGGAGAAAACTGATTACCCTCCTCAAAAATATTTAGATGCACTGGGAGAATATATTCCAGAACATTCTTATGCAACTCATATGTATTATAAACCAGCAGGATATCCGGAAGGCATATATCGAGCAAATACATTAGCTATGATTAATGCAGCTGATAAAATGGCAACACCATTAGCTGATGAGGCATTAAAGGCAATGCGAGCTAAGGTGGGTTTAGTATCTCACCATACATTCGCATATCATTGGGCAAGGTTAATCGAATTGGTAGAATCTATAGAAATGATTGCTACGTTACTTCAAGATCCTGATATCGTAAATCCTGATTGTAAAACATTAGATGTTCAACCAAGAGAAGCCGATGGTGTTGGATTAGTGGAAGCTCCAAGAGGTATATTATTATATCACATCTTTTCAGATGGTGATGGAATATGTAAGAAAGCAAACCTCTTAGTAGCAACAAACCATAATATTGCAGGGATTGAAAAAACCTTAATGCATGTTGCTAAACAGGTATTTGAAGACAAGGCACTAGATGGTTTAAAATTACCAGACCCATGGATTAAATAATTAAAATATATTGAAAATTAAAGAGAAAAGTGAACAAAAAAAATGAGTGATGTACCAGAAGGTGTAGTAAATCTCTTAGAAATGGTAGTCCGCTGTTTTGACTGTTGACTATCTTGTGCTGCTCACATCACTGTTGTTGATGAAGAGGGCACCGAGATTTACTCTCGAAAGTTGAATGTAGGCTTAGGATGAATATCTAATAAAAATATTAGAAATTGGATATAACTGCCCCTTGCGTGGGGTTAAAGCCTATAAATAAAAAAATCATTCAAATAATAAGAAAAAGTTGAAAAAAATGGAAGCAAATTTCGAATTTAGGAAACAAGTTATGGATTTTCACATTGGGCCTGATGTAATTAAATACTGCTATCAATGCAGCCGTTGTAGCGATAATTGTCCCGTTACGGCTGTTACAACTGACTTCTACACAACTACAGGATATAATCCTAGAAACAATATTTTAGCAGCATTATTAGGATATAAAGATTTACTCCTTGGAGGAGATGAGTTAGGAATTTGGGGATGTACTGTATGTGATACGTGTGATGAGGTATGCCCTCAATCTATTGAACTTACAGAGATCTTTACATTCTTAAAGAATGAAAGTATTGCTCTAGGTAAAGGTCCCGAATTTATATACTCGCAAGCAAAGGCTGTATTTGAAAATGCTAAGGCAATTCCTTCACAACCTGCAATTGAGAGGCGAAGAGATCAATTAGGTTTACCAGCTGTAGCAAACCCTGATGTAAATGAAGTACAAACATTACTAAAGAATATAGGAGCTGTTAAAAAATTAAAATAATTCGAGGGTAAGAGAAAAAATGACAGAATATAAAATGTTTGAAGGATGTACTATTGGTAATAGAATCCCCTTTATTGAAGCTGCCTCAAGAAAAGTTTTTGATAAACTAGGTGTAGAAACTTCTCAAGCACCATTTTCTTGTTGTCCAGATCCAACTGGAGTCAAAAGTTTCGATAATAATGCGTGGTTAGTAATAGGAGCTCGAAATCTTTGTTTAGCAGAATCAGAAGGGAAAGATATTGTATCATTGTGTAATGGGTGTGCTAATACATTAAGAGGAGTTCAACATCAATTGAAGCATGATAGTCTAAAGAAAGATAAGGTTAATTCAGAACTAGCGAAAATCGGGAAGGAATTTAAAGGATCTATTGACGTAAAACATTTTGTCGATGTATTGAAAGATGAAGTCGGTATGGATAAAATCAGAAGTAATATAGCTAAGCAATTAAGTGGTCTTAAGGTAGCTTGTCATCCGGGTTGTCATTATATGCGACCTGCTGAATGGATGGAGTCTGATGATCCAATTCGACCAGTTAACTTAAAAGAATTGGTTACCGCTTCTGGCGCTACAGTCGTTGATTATGAAGAATTAGCCCTTTGTTGCGGTTCAGCAGTAACAAATGCTTATGAGGAACATGGAATGGCAAATTTCAAGAAAAAAATGGATAGTATTAAAAAAGCAGGAGCAGATGTTATTGTTGTAAATTGTCCTGCATGTTTTCAACAATTTGATACTCGACAAAGAGACTTAGGTAAGATGTATGAATCTGAATACGATATACCTGTTTTATACTTAACAGAATTATATGCTTTAGCAATGGGATTTAGTCCTGATGAATTAGGATTGAAGTTTCATCGTACAAGACTATCTGGCCTATTAGAAAAGTTTAATCTATAGCCCAACGAAAATCTTAAAATTTTTTATTTTTTTTCTATTTATCTCAGAAATTTATAAAATTAATTTTTAGTTTCTAAATTTTACAAATTAGATATTAATTTTTCTATGATTTCTTCGTATTCTAAAAACAATAAATTAGTATATGAATCATGACCTTCAATTTCAAAGCTTTTAATTAGAAAAGATTCATACTGAGGATCATCTTTCTTAGAAAAGAATGAGTTCAAAGATAGCTTAAAATCTTTTAGTTTATCATTACTAATCTCTCCACATTTAGATATTCGAAATCCAGCATTTACTATCAGATCTTTCATAACATTAGTTCACCTTCCCTTCCCGAGTTAATATATATTTAACATTTACTATTTTTTCTATAATAGAGTTTTTTCTTGACTATAAATTTTAAATAGGATCAAGCTCTTAATAAAGTTTATTGAGTGTGAGAATATTGAACGACTTTATTATATTTTTTTTCATTCTTTGACTATTTATCAAATTTAGATTCGATTTGAAACACATAAAACCTATAGATTCCCACTTCTCTATTGGAAAAATGAAACGAATAACTTATTCAGGTTAGAAAGAATTCTCTATTAGTTTGATTATATAATGAAATTTTTCTTATTTTATGAATAAATCAATCAAAACTATGGGCTGTAAAACAAAGGAGAATTAGCTAGAAATCTTTTAATTTTTACTAAAAATTTTTATATGCTAGTCAAACTTCATTCTAATTGAAAGTTTATGTGTGATACAGACGATGATTTTGATGAAAATGCTTGGGACTATTATGATAAAGTCAGGGATGCTCTTTATGGGCTATTTGAAATTTTGAACTTAGCCCTAGATCAAGATAGTGTCTATTATAAATGTGGAGTTGATAATTTAGAAGCTTTAAAGAATAGTTTGTTAGAGTTACTTACAAAGGACTATGATACTTTAGATCTCCAAGATACCCTACGAAAGATTGAGTTTGATATGAAAAAATCTTTATTTTTCGGATCTTCTCAGAAAAGCAAAAATTCGAAAAAAAAAAGTGATGAATAAAAAATCTTTGAATTAGCTTTCTTCAATTTATTCTTTAGTTAATTTCAACACTTTTTTGAAGAACATATATTTTTATTGTTTTTTTCCAAGAAGATTGATTTAAAAAAACATCGACTATACAATATAATGCTATATTAAACCTATAAAATAATATCTAAAGAATTGTTTTCTTGTCTTTGATTTTCATCTTTAATGGATTTAAGTCTTGAACGATTAGCTTTAATATTAAGACTTATAGTGCAAAATTCAAGAATTTTTAAATACTGAAAAAATGGAATGAACTTAAGTTTATTTTACCAAAAATTAATCGTATTAATATAAAATAAGTTGAAAATATATGATAAATTTGAAAAAGGACATTTGGTTTTATGCCTTAATCGCTTCTATTCTTATTATTATATCACTTTTTATTCCTGCACGTATCATACATTCTGGAATGTATGGAGATATGCTGCAATGGTTGGGTGGTTCTGTAATGCTTGAACTTGATTCTGGAGTATGGCATGAGGATCTTTTTGGTATCCTTCTATTTAGCGCAGTTTTAATTTCAACGACACTAATTTTGACAATGATAATTAACACACGTAGAGGAAATGAATTTAAACGGGATTCAATAATCTATTTGCTTTCAGGAGGTATTATATTTATTCTTACTATATTCTATTGGATTTTTGAATTTGATCCTGCTTTTGAGACTATTGGTTTTACTACTATTGGTATTTTTATCTCTAGCATTATATTAATTATAGCTTTTGTGATCGATAAAGTCAAAACAGAAAGGAATGGGAATTCAATTTCTCAATAATTAGATTTTTTAAATCATTATTTTTTTCTTTAATATAACGATTGCGATTATAAGATTTAAATAATAAAGAGACATTAAGTAATTTGGAGCCTTTCAATAGTATTTATCTAAGGGATTCATATTAAGTAAAAAAATAAAAATAATATGGAGTAAAAATAATTATGTTTAACTTAAAGCGTGATATTCCTTGGTTTTTTCATTATCTTGAAAATTATTATCATTTGTTTCTTGATGTAAGATTTAATAATGGAATGATTGGAAAAAAAGATATAAAATTTACAGTAGAATTTAGTCTCCAAGGATTTGAAGGATTAATATTTTATATGTATAAACCTGCTAATAAAAGAGTCAAATTTGATTTATATAAACATTCAATAGATCAAACATATACAATAGATGATCTTAACTTTACATTATCGCAACAATCGTTGAATGTATTGGATTTTGTTATTATTCCTTTTGGTTATTTTAAAGACGAGCATAAATTTAACCTAGATATACGAAGTAAAGATTTGGAGTCGAGTTTTAATCTCTATGCATGGGCTCCTTCAAATCTATATAAACATGTAAAATCTGTGATTCGAATAGCAAATCAATATTCCGAATTAATTCCTATAGATGATTACAGAGGATATTTCTTTCAATTTAGTAGTTCATTTAAAGGAAATGAAACAGGAAGATTTTTCGATTTAATAAATTTACTTGTAGATCTTGATAAAACTGTGGATGAATTAGATAACAGTCCTATATTTGAAGCTATGGATTTAGAGATTAAATCATTAGTAACGAAGAGTAATGAATTCTTATTTGAGCTATGCCAACGATCCATACCGTTGGATATTAAAAACATTCTAAGAGAATTAGAAAGATTAAAATTTAACATTGATAATCTATCAAAAGAAGAAATTTTCAATTGGTTAGATGATCTTATTTCTTACTATAGTCTAAAAAAATAAAATAGCCCATTACTAATTAATTTCATCTTATTCGGCTTTTTTAGTTTGAGAAAACAATAATTTTATTTAGCAAATTATATTACAAGAATTATTAGTTATAGTTTTGATTAGAGAAGTTATGTGTTTAGCAATACCAGGAAAAATCTTAAAAATTGATGGGAATTCAGCATTAGTAGATTTTGATGGGATTACACAAAATGTAATTATAGCTTTAATTCAAAATCCTATAGTTGGAAAGTATGTGATTGTTCATGCAGGATATGCAATTGAGATGATGAATGAAGAAGAAGCTAAAATAGCTATTGAACAATGGAAAGAACTTTCTGAAGAACAAGATTTAGATTTAACAGATGTAATTTAAAAAAAATATTTGATACTATTTCTTATCTTTCTCTAAAGAAGTTAAAACTAGATATCCAGCATTAGAAAAAATTGCGACTCCTACAAAAAACAGGCTTATTAAGTTGGCAAATAAAGCACCATTACCTGCCATTTCTAAAACGAATGCTATGATTAAACTAAGCATCCCTAATACTAGAAGGTTTTCTTTCTTTCTCAACTTCTTTATTTCGCCTCCTTTTTTTATGATTTATACAATTTTGGATTATCTCCAATCATCTAAATAAAAATTAGTTATTTATAGATCCTCTATATAGAATATATAGATTCATAAATGAATTATATAGAAGGGATATAAAATAATATAATTATTTTATAAATCAAATAATTCGGCTTTTAATTTCTTTAATTTATTATATAGTACTTTTATTGACTGAATCGCTTTTGAATTAGAGTTATAATCTATTGGTGATTTACCCTCTAAATCAGCTTTACCAATTTCAGGATCGAAGGGTATTAGATGATAAAGAGGAACCCCCCAATCTTTAATTTTTTGGCTAATAACATTTTCTTGGGACTCATCAGTTATTTTATTTGCTATCAAATATATATTTATAACTCCGAGTTTTTTAGATAGCTCAATTATTTTCTTGCAGAGGTCTAAAGATTTTTGAGATGGTTCTGTTATAACTAACATTACATCGATACCTTTTGCCGTACCGCGACCTAAGTGTTCTATACCTGCTTCAAAATCAACGATTATAACTTCATCTCTTTTCACAAATAAATTGTATAAGAGAGTTCTAATTAAAGCATTTTCAGGACATAGGCATCCTGTAGCAGGTTCTTCAATTCCACCTAAAACCAGCAGTTGTAGACCATCTTGTCCCGATACTTTGAATTTATCTGGAATATCAGAGACTTTAGGGTTTATATTATATACTCCGGGACCCGCACCTTTCACAAAAGTTCTTTCTTCTATCATTGATTTCATTTCTTTAATTGGGACAATTTGAGCTTTAGTTTTTTCATCAATACCTAATGTATAGCTAAGATTCATAGCAGAGTCATTATCAATTGCAAGAACTTTAAAACCATCTTTTGCAAACATTCTAGCTAAAATACCTGCTACTAAGGTTTTCCCAACACCTCCCTTTCCGCTTACACTAATTTTCACAGAAAAATCACCTAACTAATTAAGAGTATAAATCGAAATAAATTAAATGTTTTATTAATAAATTCAAAAAATTTGGAGTAAATTGCTGACTAAGAATAATATTAAAACAACTAAATTTAATAATACATAAGAATTACGAAATAATTAATTTAGAATGCCGATTATTCAAGAATTACTGATAGATGATTATTCATTTAAACGAGCAGAGGCAATTCAAGTTAAATATCAGAATCTGATGCTCAAAATTAAAAAAAACACATATTTAAACGCTATTAATGCTATTAAAACTGTCGTTGGAGTAGATATCTCATACTATAAAAAAGAAAAAAAGGATTATGGAGTAGCTTGTGCGGTTGTATGGAATTTAAATCAAAAAAAAGTAGAAGAATATTATTTTGCTAAGGAGCAAATTAAATTTCCTTACAGAGCAGGATTTTTAGGATTTCGAGAAAGTAAACTCTTAGCATTAGTGATCGCAAAACTTCCAAATAAACCAGAAATTATAATGTGTGATGGTCATGGAAAAATACACCCTCGAAGATTTGGAGAAGCAGTTCATCTTGGTTTTGCATTGAATGTATCAACTATAGGAGTAGCAAAAAATCCCTATATTGGATACTATAATTGGAATGATATTCATTTAATAAAAGGCAATAAATCACCAATATGGGCAAATGATCCAGAAATTATACCTAAAAATGGATTAAATGAATTATTAGGATATGCAATATGTTTAAAAAATGGTTCAAAACCAGTTTTTGTAAGTGAAGGCTATAAAATTCAGCTTGATCTTGCATTACAAATCTGCTTATTTACTGCTAAAGGGCATCGACAACCTGAACCGGTTTTTCTAGCGGATAAGCTTTCAAGAAAAGAAATAAGTAATTAAAATTAATCAATTTTTCCCATTTCTTGCATTTTCTGTGAAATAGTCATTAATTCATTAAATATATTTATGTTTTCTTCGGGATCTGTTGCTTCCAATAATCTTTCATTAAGTTTCTTCATTCTTATTGTTAATTCGATAAATTCTTTTGGAGGTTCTATTCTATATAGATATTTTCGCTTTCCATTTCTTGTAATTTCAACGTATACCCATTTTTCTGCTTTTTGGGACCAATTCCATCTATTAAGTGCAAATAATCTTCTTCCCATTAGTCTGTATCATTTATGAGAATTCTGTAAGTTTTATATATTATTCTGAGAGATTGTTTAAGATTTTTATTGCAAGCTCTCTAACATCTACATCAACATCTTTGGATAATTTTTTCAAGAGATTTTTGAATTGATCACTTTTGTTTTCATATTGATTAATAGCCTTAATAAGATTATATCTAACTAACCAGTCTTGATCATCAATTATTTCAAGAAAAGCATTATACACTTTATCATTTTTTATTTGACTTAATACTTTTATAGCAGTACTCTTAGTTTCACTATTTTTACTTTTTAAATCTTGAATAAGGAACTCAACAACTTTATTTCTATTATTTTCATCAAGCAACCTATACATTCTAGTGAAAAGAGTGTGCTTCATCTTTTTTGGCATCCCTTGGGGAATAGATGTGCTATAAACTTTTATACTTTCAAGATTCTCACTTTTCTTCTTCCATTCACTTAATTCTTCGTTAAGTTTAGTATTTTCCTGCTGATATTTAACTAACTCAGATTTTAAATTGTCAAATTCTTCTCTAAGTTTAGCAAACTCTAATGCGTCTTCAGTTGATACTGTTATTTGTTCATTTAAATTTGTTATTTGGTCCTGTAAATAAGTTATTTGTGACTCATAGCCTTCTAGCTCTGCAGTTAAAGCATTGATTTGTTCATATGCATTTTTTAATTCTTCAGAACTAGCCACTTCTATGTCTTTCTGCAATTTAGCTTTTAAGGACTCTATTTCTACGCGTAAGAACCCATTTTCTTGCATCAATTGGAAATTTAATTTTTTAAAATTTGTTAATTCTTCATTCTGTTTAATGAATATCTCATTATCAGGAGATGTATCAATAACTCCCTCATCAGATTGATATTCTTCGATTTTTTGCTGTAATTGTTCAATTTGACTTTTAAATTGTTCATTTTCATCAGTTAATTGAAGAATTACATTTTGGGCATTAATGAATTCTTCACTGAGACTTTCTTTTGAATCGAAATCTCCATTAGATTCAATTTCTGTACCTATATCTATAATTTTATTATTTAAATTATCAATAAGGCTGTCTTTTTCTCCTAATTCTTTTCGTTGAGAGATGATAATATCCTTTAAAACGTCAATTTCACTTGGTAATTCAGCTTGTTCAAACTCTTCATCATTCATTTGGCTTCTGAGAGTTTCAATTAATAACTTTTGTTCATTAACAGTATATTGTAATCTATTTAATTCTTCTTTTAATGAATCTATGGTTTGTTCTAATTCAGCATGAGATTTTGCTTCTTTTTCAACAGAATTAATTAAATTTTTCAGATCTTTACTCATGATCTATAGCCACAATTAAATTTGTATTACATAAGATTAATCATAATCCAATTTATTAATATTAGTACTATCTATAAATATTGTTAAGATTTAAATTTTGAAAATTTAAAAGATATATATCAGATTTAAAAAAAAATGAAAAGTTTAAAATATTTCTCGGTTAGTTTAAGCTATTTTTATTTCGATTATTCTATCCCCTTGGACTATTGAATTAACAACATCTTGATCGGCTGTACTTAAAACTTCTCCAAAAATTGTGTGTTTATTATTCAACCAAGGTGTTGGTACGTGGGTAATGAAAATTTGTGAACCATTTGTATTTGGTCCTGCATTTGCCATTGCCAAGACACCTGGTTTATCAAATTTTCTTCCACTTTGGAATTCATCTGCAAATGGATAGTTAACTTGTTTCGCTTGATAAGGAAACGAATTAATACCTTTATCTCTTGGTCCACCCGTTCCACGACCTAAGGGACAACCAACCTGGATCATAAAGTCGTCTATTACGCGATGAAAGACAATATCATTATAGAAGTTTTGTTTTATCAAAAAAAGAAAACTTGCAACTGTCAGAGGAGCATCGCTATCAAACAAATTAAGGTTTATCTCTCCTTTATTCGTTACTAATGTAACTTTCGTCATACAAAAAGAAAAGTTGAAATCTTTTTAACAATTTTGTTTTTAATATTACTTTTGAAAGGTTTATTTTTAATCAATGAAAACTTTATTAATAATCACAATAATAGAATTTTATTAACATTTTAGAATATACTAAGTTTTAGTAAATAAGAATGGCTAAGAATGATATCTCATTTTTCTTCAATCCTAAAAGTATTGCTATAATTGGAGCAAGTGAGA
>JBHLNW010000063.1:0-21126 GCA_048941185.1 Promethearchaeota archaeon | reverse complement strand
TAAAAAGATCATTTTTTGTTCGACCCTCAATTATTTTTTACTTAATTTGAAAATAAAAATTAAAGCAATGAAATAACACCATACAAAATATTTAAGCTTTTACAAACGAGTATAATATTTTTTAAAAATAAAAAAAGAGTTAATGATGAATAGGGCGTCCTTTTTTGTGAATAGATTTGCCTACAACAGATTCAACCCCTTCAAGTACCATTTCCGAAATAGTTGGATGAGAATGAATGGTTTCTGCGATATCATGAATTGTCAGACCATGTTGCATTGCTAACGCAATTTCAGCTATCAATTCGGGAGCCTCAGTTCCAATACAAGATGCACCGAGAATTTTATATGTAGCTTTATCTGCGAGAACCATAATAAATCCTTCTTCTTCTCCCATACATTTAGCTTTACCTAGGGATTGATAGGGAAATTGTCCCATTAATACATCATAACCTAAATTTTTTGCTATATTCCTTCGATATCCAACCGAACCTATATTAGGAGAAGTAAATATTGTTGCGGGTACAACTTTATAATCAGTTTTCATTTCTTCGATAGGAAATCCACCAATACTAGCTAAAGCATTTGCCACAGCAACATCTCCCTCGTAACTTGCTACGTGAGCAAGCATAATTCCACCAGTGACGTCACCTATGGCATATATTCCCTTAACTTTGGTTTCTAATGTATCTGAATTTACTTTGATCGCTCCTCTTTCTGTCTCAATTCCTAATTCCTCAATTCCAATGTTTTTAGATTCTTTTGCACGTCCTATTGAAACTAAACAGAGATCTGCCTCAAATATTCGCTTTTCAGCACTTTTTAATTGATCCTGTGGAACCTCTGCTGAACATGTTGTGACTTTAACACCATTCCCTGTATTTTCTACAGAAAGTACGTTTTGTGAAGTATGAATTAATATCCCATCATTTTCAAATTTCTTCTGAAGTACTTTTACAATCATTGGTTCTTCGGTAGCAATAGGAGAGGAAAGATATTCTAGCATAGTTACCTTACTACCAAATGTTGCAAAGATATTAGCAAACTCACAACCAATAACTCCCGCACCTATAATTAATAATTTCTCTGGAATGGTCTTAAAATTCGGATCTAAAATATCATCGCTTGTTAAAATTCTTTCATGATCAATGTTAAATGCAGGAATTAAAGCCGGAGAAGATCCAGTAGCAATAATTACTCTTTTTGCTATGATAGAAGAATTATTTTCGCCTTCAATTGAAATTTTAAATCCGGTATCGGCATTTCCTCCCGTAATTTTCCCAAAACCTTTATAAACGTCATTTTTCCAAGCTTTTTCTAAACCTTCAATTCCTTCAACTAATTCTTTTACAACTTTATTTTTTCTTTCTACAGCCTTAGGGAATGATATTTTATAATCAGAAATTTCAACTCCAAATTCATGAGATTCTTTAACTTTTTCAACCAAATGAGCAGAAGCGTATAAAGCTTTAGTAGGGATGCAACCCCAATTAAGACATGTACCTCCTAATTTATCTTTCTCAATCAATGCAACTTTTGCTCCATATTGAGCTGCTCTAATAGCTGCGTGGTACCCACCAGGTCCAGCACCGATAATGGCTAAATCATATTTGTTTTCACTCATATTTTTATCATACATATTTGTCAAATTAAGTTTAGAAATACAATTTTCACTTTAATATTAAAAATTTAATTCTTTTGTGTTAGTAAAAATTTTCAAAATATTAAATTTTTTTTAAAAAATAAATAATATACTTATCGATATTAGTCATTATAATGATTGAAAAGTTTATATGTTCTAAATAGATCTTTAATAACTCGTTATAAAAGAGGAGAATAAACCCAAAAAAGATCTTAATATTAAAAAAGACAAGTTCCTAATTATATAAAGTCAAAATATTAGTTCTTCTACCCTTTCATGGTATGAATTAATAAACAAGTTATCATATTTTACTAGTAGAGCAAATAAATTTTAATCGAATAGTATTAAATTATCTAAAATTCTCCAAATAATGGACATAATCGATCAGAAAATATTGGAGCTACTTGAAGAAAATAGTAGAATGTCTTTCAATGAGATCGCTGAAAAAATAAATAAGACAGAAGCAACTGTCAGAAGAAGAGTAAAAAGATTGAAAGATGAAGGAACAATAGAGAAATTTACTATCAATTATGATATCGATACCGCTCAAAAAATTCATGCTACAATAAAAATTGAGCCTGATTTTAAGGATATCAAACGAATTTTGAGAGAATTGACTAGTATAGAAGAAATTTCTAACATTTGGCGATTATCAGGAGATTGCGGTTTACTATTAAAGGTAGATCTTCCCTCAATTGAAAAATTTAATCCTATGATTGAAGATAAAATATCTCAAATAAATGGGATAAAGATTATCGAAACTTGCTTTATTACCGATATTATTAAGTAATGATTAGTCATACCTTTTTTATTACCTATAAATTTTAATTATAAAACAATCAATTCTTCTATTATATAATTTTTCATCAATTTTTAATAAAATCAAGTAGAAAGAGTAAATATACGTAAAGAACACAAAATAATAAATAACATAATTAATAAATCTTAAATCAATTTAGCAATAAAAAAGTTTTTTAAGGGTATAAAAGATAATTTAGAAAAGGAATGTTTTACGAACTTATAAGGTGTTAACCATAGAAGCGAAGTTTGCTTTCAAATTGTGTATATTTGGTGCGGGTGGTGTTGGTAAGACGACGCTAATAAGAAGATTTGTTACAAAAATATTTGAGGAAGATCTAAAGATGACAATCGGTGCCGATTTTAGTATTAAAAATGTGGATCTTGAGGACGGTGCTGTTACACTACGGATATGGGATTTTGCGGGAGAAGAACGTTTCAGAGTACTACTACCTAGTTTCGCTAAAGGAGCAGATGGTGGTATTTTTATGTTTGATACCACTAGGTATTCAAGCATTCGAGAAATTGATGATTGGCTCTCCATTTTTGAATATTTTGTATCTGAATCAAAAATGAATATCCCGATCATTATGGTTGGTGGTAAAATAGATCTAATAGACAAAAAATCAATTGAATCCGAGGAAGCTATGGAATTAGTGAATAAATATGGTTTATCCGGATATTTTGAATGTTCTTCAAAAACAGGAGAGAATGTGGAGGAAATTTTCACTTTTATTGCAAAGAAGATGATTGAACATTCCTAATAAAGTTACAAATTCCTAGTATAGGCAATAAAATCTATAATTGTATAAGATATATTGACACTTTTTTAAGTTCTTTTAATAACCTTGACCAATCCTTTTTTTCTAAGTTCTTCCATCATCTTTTCTATTTCATCTACACTTATCTGAGCTATCGCAGCACACTCTTCGATAGTATTCATCCCATCGCAGATTTTCAATACTTTAAACTGCTCTTTATTAAGCATCCCCAATTGTACGGCCATTGGAGGAACATCTTTTACGATAACAGGAATTCTAACTTCAGTTCCTTCTTCAATAGCTTTTGCACCAATTTCTTCTGTGGTTGGTGATTCTCCAAAAAAGGATTTAACCCCTGTAACATCAAAAGCATCATTAATATAAACATAAATCGTATGTTCCTGTCCAGAAACGTCATCAAGATCTTCTGGATCGGGAGTTTGGTTAGAATGTTTGAATTCTTTAGTGTAGATGCCCATTTTTAATCCATCGATGATTTCCTTCTTATCCACCCTTAATGCAACCATATCCTCACATATGTCGCACCAAGCCCATGCTTCTATTAATGAGAAATATTTCTTTACTTTATTTTCTGGCATCTCAATTCTCTTTAAAAAATAGTTATATGCAAATTAAGACGTTTATCAATTTAAAATTTAATTTACTTATTTGTTTTATTATAAAAAAATCAAATTAAATTATCCATAAAAATCAATTAAACAACATAATTTTTTCAAATGTGGGTATTTTTAAAATCAAAAATAATTAAAGTTATAATATATTCTATTATCTAAGTTTCAATATTGTTTAATGACTATGAGTGATATATCGATGTCAACGTACAAACGGAACGTCTGTTTTGGATGTGGTAGACCAATAACTCCTTACGAAGCAGCAGTCCATTTTCCATGTCCTTCCTGTGGAGACGTAACAATTTGGCGATGTGAACGCTGTAGAGAAATGGGAAAAGAGTACCGATGTCTAAAATGCGATTTTTCTGGACCTTAAAAATATTATTAGAAGTGAGTTGATATGGGAGAATTTGTTGCATTAATTGATGTTATACCAGAGGAAACAGATATAAATTTTGAAGACTTTGTAGGAGAATTAAAACAAATCTTACCGGACACTTGTATTATAGAGCATTATGAAATATTACCTGTTGCATTTGGATTGAAGAAGGTAAGAGTTCGTGTAAGATACCCCGAAGAATGGGGAGGAACAGACAAACTTGAAGAATTATTTAATCAAGTTGATGGTATTCAAGGTATTGAAGGGATTGCTTTTTCAAAAGCATAATAAGAAAGTTAAAAGGCTAATTTTACACTATTCTTTTAAATAATTTATCTAGTTCTTTATAAGAGAAAAATCTCATAGTGGGTCTTCCATGAGCACAATGAAAAGAATCTTTACACTTAGCTAATTTGTTCAAAAGATCATGTATTTCTTTTACGGTTAGGTCATCGCCTCCTCTAATACTTTTATGACATGATAGATAATTAATAATCTCTTCTTTGACCTCTGCAAGACTTTTATCCTTACCAATCTCGGTTATGTCGCTAACTATTTCTTTTATAATATTAAGATTTGGAAGTTTTCTCATGATCACAGGAATTTCTCTTAGAATGAATGTGTTTCCCCCAAAATATTCAAATTTAAATCCCAACTTCTGGATTTCATTTAAATTTGATTCTAAAAATATTTTTTCACTTGGAGATACTTCAATCTTTAATGCAGATATTAGTCTTTGCCTGCTCATACTTGAATTTTCATAATCTTCTAAGAATTTTTCTTTATTAATTCGTTCTGAGGCAGCATGTTGATCTAAAATAAACAACCCTTCTTCACCGTTCTCATTAATCCCTTCTAACAAAACATAAATCTTATTACTTAACTGACCTGTATGAGATATTAATCTCAATTTTGGAAAATTTTTGGAAATGATATATTTTCGCCTTAAAATAGCTTCAGAAGTATGTTTTTGAAGTGTTTTATCATTTATTATTTGATCTTCTAAGCTTAATTGAACACTTTCTTCGGGAATAAAAAGTGGTTCGTGAGATTTTATTTCATTTTCTTCTTCATGGATAATTTCTATTGGTGCTAGAATTTTTTCTGACAATATCTCTTCTTTTGGGATAAAATCCTCTAATTCAGTTGATATATATTTTGCCTCTTTTATTATAAATTTGTCTTCAACATAATTATGAATAACATTATATAACTTATTATAAACAGCATCTTCTCTTTCGAATCTCACATGAAGTTTCTTTGGATGAACATTGAAATCAATTACAGAAGGATCAAGCTCAAGAAAAATAATAAAAAAAGGGTATTTACTTACCATCAATGTTCCTTCATATGCTTCATTAATCGCTCGAAATAATTCATCACTTATAATATAGCGCCGATTTATGAATAAACTTGAGTTAGATCTGTTTTTTTTAGCAATTTGAGGATGACCTAACAATCCATACACTCTAAATTTACTATCTTTATCTACATAATCAAATTGCTCCATAAATTTAGCTATTTTTTTCCCATAGATATGAAACACAGTTGTTTTTAAGTCATTTGAGGCAGGACAGTTAAGAATGTCTAAATCATTATGGCGATAAATAATATGAAGTTCTGGATATGCTAAGGAATATCTTTGGACTATGTTCGTAATATGCCCTAATTCTGTGGCATCAGTTTTAAGAAATTTTTGTCTTGCTGGAAGATTATAAAAGATATTAGTGATTTGAATTTTAGTACCAATTGGACAAGAAATTTTCTTCTTGTCTATGATTTTTCCTCCTTCCATATATAATTGTACTCCTTTTTCTTCATTATCAACCCTTGAAGTAATCTCAACTTTACTAACTGCAGCAATACTTGCAAGTGCTTCCCCTCTAAAGCCTAAAGTGGAAAGGTGCTCTAAATCTGCAATACTCCTAATTTTACTACTTGTATGTCTCTTGAAAGCCTCCTCAATATCTTCAGAGGGAATTCCAATACCATTATCTATTACCTGAATTAAAGATTTTCCAGCTTTCTTTACAATAATTCTAATTTCTGAAGCATTTGCATCAATACTATTCTCAATTAGTTCCTTTACAATATTAGCAGGTCTATCTACTACTTCTCCTGCTGCAATTTTCTCTGCATCGATAATTTTTTTAATTTTATTGACATTCAAAATTTTCTAACAATAATCAGAATTTTTTTCAATGATAAGATAAGATTATTAAGCTAATATATTTCTCATTACAATCAAATTTAAAATAATACACTATTAAAGTTTAAATAAATTTAGATCCAAGATTGCTTTAAATTAACCATTTATTTGAAGGTAAGTCTTTTATATTTCCTTTAATACTTTAATATAATTTTATTGAGTGTAAAATATGAGTATTCAAAATACAACAGAGCAAGAAGAGAGATCTTTAATTCATTTATATTTTATATATTTATTCATAATTATAACCATAACTCTCATTATCTTAAGAGTATTTCTATATTTTTTCGAAATCTCAGAGTGGATTCAACTAACTAAGGATATTGATTTTAAAATACTTATTGCAGGTATGGATAATAATTTGATAAATTTCTATGATCCTGTACCGATTTCAGATTGGCCTCCTTATTATCTTTATTTTTGGTTTTTTATATTTTATCCTGTTTATATAATACCATTTAATACAATCATAGGAGTTTATGTTTGGGATATTATGCGATTAATTTTAACAATTCTTATTATTAGAGAAACCCCAAAAGTATTTAAAAATCGAAAAGATTTACTCATTTTTTATATATTCAGTATTATTGGCTACAGTATCGATGCATATTATAATAATGTCAATTTTTTAATCTCATTCTTTCTATTTTACTCATTTGCTTTTTTAGAAAAAAATAAAAAATGGATTTCCGGAATATTATTCACACTTTCTACGTTTAAAATTACAGCATTCCTATTTCTTCCCGTTTTACTTATAGTAAGAAAAATAAAGTGGAAAGATCTTATCTACTATTTAGTTCCGTTTTTGGTAATTTGTATACCCTATTTAATTTTCCCGAATTATTTCTTACAAATGATCAATAATTGGCTTCATAATGATGCGGGGATTCAAGGTATTTTGATTTTCGATTCAATTATGTGGAAAGCTTTACAACCCTCACATTTAATGTTCATTGGTCTATTATTAATAATCTTTATGGAGAATATAAAAAGTGAGGATCGTAAAAACTTATATCGAATTATCCTTGTTTCAATAATAACCATATACTATATTTACTTAACCACTATAGTTTTTATAATTCCTGTAGTTTTTGGCTAACTAAGTTTTTCTATCTTATTTTTAAGTTCACTTAATTTAACTTTTATACTTTCGGGAGTATCTAACTTTAAATCTATTCTTTTAATTAAATCTAATAAATCAGTTATTTTTTCTTTATTCCCAATAGGTTCAAATAAACTTGTCTGAACATATTTCTTCTTTTTAGGAGCTTTAATTTTCTTAGCTTCAGTTTCGTGTTCTAATTCTTTAATTTTTTTCTTTCTATTTTCTAGATCTTTTTCTGTTCTATTAAGATCTTCATTACACTTGGTTAGCAAATCTTTAACATTTTTTAATTCTGAAATTAAATTTTCGAGTTCAACCTTTTTTCCATTAATAATTTTATCATAATGTTTAGTTGATGAAGCTACCTCGCCGTTTTCTCTTACTGTGGTTCTAAAAGGATCTTTTTCTTCTATTTGTTCAAGAATCTCAAATGCTCTTATTATCACATCATCTGGAATTCCTGCTAATTTAGCAACATGTATTCCGTAGGATTTATCTGTACTCCCTAATTTTAGAGTTCTAACAAAATTTATGCTCCCATCATCATTTTTAATGATGTCTAAATGATAATTTTTAACTCCAGGTAAATTAATTTCTGTTAATTGGTGATAGTGAGTGCTAAATAAGGTCTTCACTTTTAATTTATGCAATTTCTCTAGAGTAGCCATTGCTATACTCTGACCATCACTAGTACTAGTCCCTCTTCCTAATTCATCTATAATTATAAGACTTTTTGGTGTAGCATAATTCAGAATTTTAGCTGTTTCAGTCATCTCAATCATAAAAGTGCTTAATTTTCTAGCAAGATCATCTGAAGCACCTATTCGCGTGAAGATTTGATCAGCAATTCCAATAATAGCAGATTTAGCTGGAACAAAACATCCCATTTGAGCAATAATACAAATTAATGCTACCTGCCGAAGATAAGTGCTCTTACCTGCCATATTTGGGCCAGTAATAATTAACAATTGGTCATTTTCATTATCTAAGTAACAATCATTTGGTATAAATTGTTCATCTAAGTTTATTTGCTCTACTACAGGATGCCTACCATCTTTAATTATAATTTTATTTTCATTATTTATCAAAGGACGACAATAGTTATACTTTTCTGCAATTTCGGCAAAACATGCAAGAACATCAATGATTGCGATATTTTGCGCAGTTTCAAGTATACTTTTGGTTTCCTTTTCAACCCTTTCTCTAACTGTATTGAAAATTTCATATTCCAAATCATTGATTTTTTCTTCTGCATTAACAATTTTATCTTCAAGTTCTTTTAATCTTTTAGTAGTATATCTTTTAGCATTCTTCAGAGTTGCTCTCTCAACATATTCTTCGGGCACATTTCGAATAATTGTGAGGGTTTTTAAGGTAATTTCTATATAATAACCAAGAATATTATTATATCCAACTTTTAATCCTGTTGTTAAGTTCCACTTATTTTTTTGTTCTTTTTCATATTCAAGTACATATTTCTTTCCATTATGGATTATGTCTCTAAGATCATCAACGTCATTGTTAAAGCCATCTTTAATAATATTTCCTTCTCTAATAGTTGTTGGGGGGTTATCTTTAATTGAAATATTAATTAAGTCTTTAATTTCATTAAAAATTTTAATATTTTGAAGAAAACTCGAAATTTCAGGAATATCTGCCTTTTCTAATAATTTTTTGATTGTCGGAACTTTTTCTAAAGAATTTTTAATATTTATTAAATCTCGAGCATTAGTACGACCAATATAATTAATTCTATTAATAAATCTTTCCAGATCACCGATTATTCCTAACTGTTCCCTTAAATCAGATCTTAAAAAGATATCATCTTTAAATTTTTGAATTATATTTAATCTTTGATTTATTTCTTTAATATCAGTTAGAGGTTGAAGAATAAACTTTTTTAGCAAACGAGCACCCATAGGTGTTTGAGTATGATTAAAAATAGAATATAGTGTAGCATCTTTTCCTCTTTCCCAGAGAGAATTAATTAATTCTAAATTTCTTTGGGTAATATAATCTAAGTGTAGTACATCTTTCTCTTGGATTACATTAATCTTAAAAATGTTTGGAATAACATCTCGTTGTGTGTCTTTTAAAAAGGCTAAAAGTCCCCCCGCTGCTTGAATAGCCATTTCTTTATCTTCTAAACCAAAACTTTTTAAATTAGCAATTTTGAAGTGACGTGAAATTAATGTATAAGCCTCCTCATATAGAAAAACATGCTCTTCATAGGTTTTAATGATTGCCTTTGTTAAATCCGTTAATATTATAAAAAGTCGTTCATCTCTTTTCAGCTCGGGAGGAATAATTAATTCTACAGGATCGAATTGAGAAAATAAGCTAAGTAATTTTTCTTGCGGATCTTGTTCCTTGTTTAAAAATTCAGTTGCTACAAAATCTCCGGTAGATATATCAGCGAAAGCAACACCGTATCCAGTTCTTTCTTTCACCATGGAAGCAATATAATTATTCTCATTAGATTTTAATAAATTTGGTTCTATAATTGTACCTGGAGAAAGTATCCGTGTGACTCCTCTTTTGACAATTCTTCCTTTTACTGTTGCTGGATCTTCTAATTGATCTACAATAACTACTGTCTGATTGAGATTCATGAGGTTATTGAAATAATTATGACCGGAGTGATGTGGAATTCCTGCTAAAGGGACATCACCTCTTTTTGTTAATGTTATTCCTAGAAGTTTTGAAATTCTTTCAGCGTCATTAAAAAAAAACTCATAAAAGTCCCCCATACGATATGAAATGAGGAAATCTGGAGGAAACCTCTTACGAATTGAGTACCAATGCTTTAACATAGGAGTAAGTTTCCTAGGGTCTATTTCCTCCATAATTCACTCATATGAAAGTTAAATGAGAATAAAAATCATTATAATCTATTATAACAGTAAATTAATATTAACTGCATTTGTTAAATTTTTAATAACAATTATAATGAAGATAATTTGATTTTTTATTATTATTAAGAGACCTCCAAAATACTGAGTAATAAAAAAAAGAATTCTGGATTAAAAAAAATATAAAAATATATTTAGAATTTAAATTTTTAGGATCCGCTTTTCTAATGTTAAATCATATGCCTCTTTCATCGCTTCTTCATAAATATCCACTTTAAACTTATTATGAAATGGACTTATTTTACATCCGAATTTTGCAACTTTATTCATTGTTTTTGGAAAAGCTTTAATTCCTCGGGTGGTTACCAAAGATGTCGCTCTTTGAAACTCTTCTAATGTATTATCATCATAGCCCCCAAGAAAACCATCTAAGAAAGCATAGAAGAATATAAAAACAAAAATCCCTAACAAGAATATTATTGCTGTATTTATGATTCTATCTCCTAAATCTATCATCCAAATCAGTTCACCTAGGTAATATAAAACAATGAAATTAATCATTGCTGAAAGTACTGGAGCTATAAATGTTTTAAACGGATAAATTTTAAATTTAATAATTTTTTTCCGAACAATTAACCAAGCTATGATATCTTTAATAAATACTGCAGGAATGTAAGCAATAATTACATAAACCATATCTCGTAAAAATATCACTAATAAAAACATAAGTAATGCTCGAGTGGCTTGCTCAATTATCCATGTAACCATCGCATAATTTGTATTTCCTGTTCCTTGGAACACCGGATCGACCAACCAAGAATATATACCTCCCATATGGAAAAATAATAAAGGTACTAAGAATTTAACAGCAGGTGCTCCATATTCTTCACCAGCAGCTCCAACTAAGAATTTTGCTCCTGTTGCAAATAAAACAGATATTATGAAAAAAGCAAAATAGTTACCCCATCTAAAAGCTTGATAAATATATAGTTTGGTTAATGTATGTTTATTATGTGAATTTGATTCACTATAAGCTCCTAGCAGTGTATTCGAATATAAAGTAACTATCATTACGATTTGCCCTAATGTCCATGTTAGATTAAACCAACCTAAATTATTAGAATAATTTGCTACAAAGGTAGATGTAATTATTATTTGTATGAACCATCCTATTTGTACAAAACCTTCTCCAATGCCTAACCTTGAACCATAAACTAATGACTCTTTAACTTCTTTTTTGGAAAAGTCAATTCTAAAGCAAGTTTTGGGGGAAAATCCTTGTTTTCTAAATATTAATATTGAAATAATAAATGTCATCCAGTAATCAAAACACCTTGCAATAGCATAACCAATTCCTGCTCCTAACGCTTCACCGAAAATTGGATTAGCAGCACCCCACAAACGACCAATATAACAGAAAGCAACTTGCCCTATTAGCAAAAATACGACTTCCCAAGCGATGTACAATATAAGATAATAATCCGAGCGTTGCATTCCTTGGAACGTATACATAAATACTAAAAATACACCGGGATATTGTACAAATGAGTAGACTACAAAAATCCAGCTCATGTGAGCAAGATTGGTATAAGGAAAAATAAATGACCCTATAAATGCGATTAATGATACCTGAATAATTCCAGTAAATATTTGCCACCAAACATAAATCTGAATATAATGAATTGCTTTTTCTGGATTTTTGACACGATGTTGGGCAAAATATTTAGCTAAAGCAAAGCTAGTCCCAAAATCAAATAAAATCCATATGATTTGAAAGAAATTGAACGCATAGTTATACCAACCCGCGGCTTGTGGATACGGTTGAATGAACTGTGGCATTATAAAATTTGAAATTAGTAGCTGTGGTAAAACTAGAATTAGACTTAGAAAGAATGTAAACAGAAATCCTCCTAACTGACGATGAACTCCTATTACCTCCCAATCATCCTTCAAATCTACATGTTCCTCTAACTTCTTCTCCAAAGCAGCAGCTTCTTCCAACCTTTTTCTTTCTTCCTCTTCAGCTTTGAGTTTTAATGCTTCAATAGCCCTTTGATCCATTACAGTTCTAGATTTTTTTTTAACAATTACAAATAGAGCAATCGCTAAAACAGCAAGGATGAAAATAATTACACCTATTACTATTTGATCTAAGAGATGAGGAACTGGTGAGTAAGCCCATATTGGATATGCTTGAAAAGATAAGTCTAAACTTTCAAAGATTAAACCATATAATAGATAGTTAAAATAAGGCCATACTTTAAAATCCAAATTTGCAGTTGCTTCTAACCAACCTGAAAATAAAATTACTTTCCCGTTTCCAATTGGTCTTTCTAATATAAATGCTTGTCGATATAAATCAATTTGTAAATTTCTTGATGCCGGATAAACATCCACTATTCTTTTTACAGATGTATTTAAACTAGCCATTGGAATTATTGTCATATTATCAATCTTCATCTCAGGAGCAGAGTTCCAATCGATATTCCTAGAAATAGAATATGTGCTGTTAGACACGATAGATAGCATAATTTCTTGGTTTTTGGCCTTTCCTGCTTCAAATAAAGCATTATCAATTATTTCAAGTTCATCCAAAAAAGTAGCATTATCATGCAAATTTTGTCCCATAAAAACTATCGCTGCACCTCCTGTATCAATAAAGCTGGAAACTATTTGTTGTTCTGCAGAATTAATTTGAGCATCGAATAAAATAACAACATCCACCCAAGAGCCAATTGATACTAAGGGGTCACTATCAGAATGGGTTGATATATTAAAATTATCCTTGTCAATTCCAAGACTTTGTATAAACAGATTATCATTTCCTTTACTGATTAATAATACATTTTTTGGGTCACCTGTTTGGCCAAAAGTTGGTCTTATCAAAAAAAAAACCAAGATATTGCTAGCTAACAATACTAGCAAACTGATTATCAATATTTTTGAAATTTTTCTGTTAGAGTTTGACATTTTTATCACATATAATTTATCAAAATTCAATAAATAGTGATGAATTTTAACATTATTTATAACTTTATTTTTATGTTATAAATGCTTCTCAAGCCATACAAACATATCTTGGTAGACTTGAGCTCTGCCTTTCTCATTCCATAATTCGTGTAAAAAGCCGGGATATTCTTTATATGTTTTATCTCCACTTTTAACATTATCAAAGAATTTTTTAGTTTTAGACGGATCAACTATTTTATCAGAGCCAGCTTGCATCAGAAATACAGGACATAGAAGTTTTGATGCATTCTCCATTGCCCATTTTGAAAAGTAGTCAATATCTCCAGCGGATTTTGCAGACATAACTTCGATTTTATGTTTATCAGCAATATGTTGTCGTAATATTTTTAAATCACTTGTTAATTGATTTTGGTCAATATTGTAGTCTAAAATTTTATTAGGTGAAAATTTACCAATAGTTTTAGATATCGATTTTATAACTTTTTTACCCACTGATAATTTTAAGTACATTCCTAATAATGGTGATGAAACTAACACTCCTGATAATTTAGGATGGTTTATGGCAAATATTAAACTAATTAAACCACCGAAAGAATGGCCCATCAAAAATGTTTTTTTATTTTGAGCAATTTCGTTGACATAATCCATAAAAAGAAGAGTATCCTTTAGGATATGATCGATACTATCTATATGTCCTGGCATATCTCCTGCATTTCTCCAATGCCCCCTTAAATCAAATGCATAGATAGCATATCCTTTTTCTGTAAGATATTCAGCAGGAGTCTTTAACCTATCAGAATGAGTTCCCCATTCATGAAGTGCTATAATATAAGCCTTAATTTGATCAGAATCAGGTAGCCAGCATTGATAGAATAATTTTTTCAATTCTCTCCCTTCATAAAAACCCGTCTTATTTTTCATATCATCATCACACTGTCTATAAAACAGCTATTTATTGAGTATTGATAAATTATAATCTCTTTTTCTTATAAATGTTATTTCTTTTACTGAATAGACAATTTATTTACCATTTTTTTATGATCTTACATGAAATTTAAAAAAATTTTATATTATTCCGTAAACTTCATAATAAATATAATTTAACCAATTTTCTTCGGTGTTTAATTTGAGTGAATCAGAAAATATCGAAATCATCATACATGGAAGAGGAGGACAGGGTGCAGTCACTGCGTGTGAGATTATCGCAGAAGCAGCTTATTTAAGTGGAAATTTCGTGGATGTGCATGCATATCCTTCATTTGGAGCAGAAAGAAGAGGCGCTCCTGTCCAAGCTTATGCTAAGCTCTCACGAACAGAGACTATTTGGGATAGAGCTCAAATAGAAAGACCGAATATATTAATAATATTTGATGAGACTGTTTTAAGTCAAGAAATTGTGTCTTCGCTCAGACATGATGGAATTTTTATAATTAATTCTGAAAAAGATCCAGAATTTTTTGTTAAGAAGTTTAATTTAAGTGGAGATACAAAAATCGTTGTAGCAGATATTAGCCAACTAGCAATAGAAAAGGATCTTACAATTGATGGAAATCCAGTAATTAACACTCCTATTCTGGGTTTACTTTCGAAAGCATTACCCGATTTATATTTAAATAATTTAAAAACAGTTCTACTTAAACGGATGGGAGATAAATTAGGTAAAATTAATTTTGAATTAATTGAGCAAGGATATGAATTAGCGAAGATCTTATGATTTTCTTAAATAGAAAGTAATCAACTAATTGGAAGCTTAACAATAAAATAACTCCCCTTATTTCTGCCTTCTGATTCTGCTCTAATATTACCTTCATGTAAATTAACTATTTCTTTTGATATAAACAATCCTAGGCCTGAACCTCGAATATCAATAAACTCTAAACCATCTCCATATCTTTCTAATTTTCCAAATCTTGTAAAAAGAATCTCCATTTCTTCACTAGTTAATCCCACACCGGTATCTATTATTGTTATAATTGCCCAATTCTCCCTTTTTTCCAAATTTACCACGATTTTTCCTTTAGGAGGGGTATTTTTTATAGCATTTGACAATAAATTCATAATTACTTGTTCAATTCTAATTTTATCAATATTTATGTAAAAATTATATGGAATATTTAATTTGATAGTAATTTTCCTTTTGTTTCCAAAAGGTTCCATTTCCTTCGAAGATTCTCTGATTAGTTCAGATAAATCAATCTTTTGTTTATCTAACTTGAATTTATCATATTCCATCCTTGAAATATCAATTAAATTGTCTACTAGATATTTTAATCTTTTTCCTCCTTTTTCAATTAAATTAATTAGATCTACTTGTTCATTTTCTAATTCTTTAGCATAATGATCTGAAAGAAGTTCTGTTCCCCCACAAACAGTAGCTAGAGGTGTTTTTAATTCATGTGCAACTCTTGATATTAAATTTTTTCTAATTTGGTCAAGTTCTTTCAGTTTTTCAATTTCTCTATTAATTAGAAATTCTGCTCGTTTTCTGTTTGAAATGTCAGTGAATACGGCTTGAACAAAAGATTCTTCTTCTATTCGAATTAGAGATGCTTGTAAATTAACCCATATTGAAGTTTGATCTTTTTTTGTCATTTTTAGATCTATTCGGTGTAATTTTTCACCTTCTAAAAATTTGTTAAACATCTCTATAATTTTTGATAAATAATCTGGATGGATAACAGAGACTTTGTAAAATTTCTTTCCTATTAGTTCATTTTTCTTATATCCAAACATGCTTTCTGTTCTGGGGTTAAAATCAATTATTTCTGATTTCGAATTAATAAGAACAATAGAAAAAGGAGCACTTTCATAAAGATAACGATATTTCTTTTCCGATTCTAGAAATTTTTTCTCAGCTTTAATTTGTTCAGTAATATCAATTATTGTAATAAAATCAGCAGGCCTTCCTTGAAAATTAACAGTTTTAGAAAAAATCTCTCCATATATTAATTCCCCTGATTTTTTATAGGCTCTAAACTTATATCGATTTAAAACTTCCTTCTCACCAGATTGTTTTTTTCTTGCTTGTTCAGAAATCAATTGTCTATCTTCTGGATGAACTATGTTAATAAATTCTCCAGGACCCCAATCTCTTAATTCTTCAACAGTTCTCCCTCCAATCGCAGCGAATCTGTTATTAAGATACTTAAACTTACCATCTTGTAAAATTGCGATACCAAAAAGTGATTGTTCAGCAATATTTCTGAATTTTTCCTCAGATTCTTTCAATTCACGTTCTAGATTGAATTTTTCTGTAATATCACTAAAAGTTCCATCGATTCTAATAGGATTCCCTTTATCATCTCTAATTAAATAAGAATTAAGTTCTACAACAATTTTCTTACCATCTTTTTTTAACGCTTGACAAGTATAATTTTTCGCAACATTATTTTTTAAAATATAATTTAAATAAGATTCTCGATCTTTAGGATTTTGCCAAAATTTAATAACCTGTTTATTTTTTAAGCTTTCTAATGGATCATACCCCAAAATAGTATTATGTGCTTGATTATGATTAAGCATGCAACCATCTAATGTAACCTGATAAAACCCAACGTCTAAATTGTCAAGTAGATTGCGATATTTCTGCTCAGATTCTCTAAGTTTTTCTTCTGCAACTCTTTTTTCAGTTATGTCCTCTGTTTGTACGATAACTAAATCAGGTTCTACATAACCATAGTTTACTAAAAGGTACTTCTTTTCATTGGAATATTGAAATGTATATCTCATCTCTCTGATTATCTGCCGTTTCTCATTATAACACGTATTTAATTCTTCTAAAATATCAGGTCTTTCCAAATACATTTCTGAAGCTTTATGACCTAAATAACTCATAACATTTCCTTTTGTTAATTTTTCAGCGGCATTGTTATAATTAATGAAAACAAAATCGTTCTCAACCTTTTGCCAAGTATATGTTGCAATTGGACCCTCCCTATAAAGAGCTTTAAACATCTCTTCAGAATCTTTTAACTTTTCTTCTGCTTTCTTTAAATCAGTGATATTTTTGCCAATACCTAAAATTGCATATACTTTTCCATTTCTTTTTAAGGGAATTCCATAAGTTTCAATATAGATATAATTTCCATTTTTAGCTTTTACCTTATATTCCACACGTTTAGACTGCTTCCCTGTCTTTTTAATTTCCTTTAAAACATTATAAGCTACCTGTAAATCTTCATCTTCAAGAATATCTAATAATTTAGCATTTGCTATATCTTCTCTTTCATAACCTAATGCAAAAAGAGTAAGATCATTAGCATCCAGAAAATTTCCATTCAGATCATTAATATAAATTAAATCTAATGAATGTTCGAAAAAATCCTTATATTTCTCTCTTATTTCTTGTTTATTATACTCCATATTCATCTTAAATTAAATTATAATTTTGTTAAATCCATTATATTGGAAGCTGTAATGTAAATACACATCCTTTATCTCTTCCAGCAGAATCAACCCAAATTTGACCTTTATGTAGATCTATTATTTCTTTAGAAATGTATAATCCTAATCCCGTTCCTTGTATATCAATATATTCTAATCCATCTCCATATCTTTCTATCTTACCAAATCTGATAAAAAGTTTATCCATTTCTTCTTTTGTTAGACCAATTCCAGTATCGCGTATTGATAATTGTACATAATTATCAATTTGTAATGATTTTATAGTTATTTTTCCATGAGGAGGAGTATTCTTTATGGCATTTGATAATAAATTTAATAAAACTTGTTCAATTCTAATTTTATCTATTTTTAAGAACAAATCATCCGTTAGGTCAAGTTCTAAATTTAGTTCTCGCCTTTTTATGAGATACATCAGTTCTCTAGCGCAATCTCTCACAATTTGGCTGAAATCATTTTCATCTTTTTCTAATTTAAATTTATTATATTCAATTCTAGTTATATCAACCAAATTATCAACTAAATATTTCAATCGTTTACCACCCTTTTCAATCATCTCAAGAAGCTCTTTTGGTTCACCTTTAAATTCGTCTTTAAAAGAATCTAAAAGGAGTTCAGAAGCCCCGCAAACAGATACCAATGGGGTTTTTAACTCATGTGAAACTCGAGAAATTAAATCCTTTCTAATCTGCTCTAATTCTTTTAATTTTATGATTTCTTCTTCTATAAGAAGATCAGCTTTTTTTTGTTCTGTAATGTCATTTATGATGGCCTGTAGTAATACTTGATCGCTTAATTTAACCAAATTGGATTGATATTGTATCCAAATTAAATCACCCTCTTTCTTATATAACTCAATATCTAATGGAGGTAAAATCTCGCCCTTAAAAACTCTCTGGAATCGTTTTAGCATCATGGGTAAATATTTTGGATGAATTGCTGGAATATCTTTGAACTTATATCCAATTAACTCATCTTGACGATATCCAAGTAATTTTTCAATCGGAGGATTACAATAAACAATTTTTCCTTGTTGATCAATTAAAGCTATTGAAAATGGTACTGATTCAATCAGATGCCTATATCTTTCTTCAGATTCCTTTACTTTTTGTTCTAATTCAAATTTCTCAGTAATATCTGTTATTAAACCTTGGATTATAACATGCTGTCCTTTATCAATCTCTAATATATGCGAATTCAAATGTAAAACTATTTTTTCACCGTTTTTCTTTTTTGCATGAACTAAATAATTCTTAACGAACCCTTTTGCTTTTAATTCTTTTAAATATATAGATCTCTCCTCAGGTTTTTGCCAAAAATCATGTACATCTTTGTATTTTAAATTCTCCGACTGATCGTATCCTAATATCTCACAAAACCTAGGATTATGATTTAGCATAATCCCATCCCAACTTAATTGATAAAATCCCAAATCTAAATGATTTATTATATTTCTATACTTTTCTTCTGATTCCATTAGTTTAATTTCTGCTTTTTTACGTTTTGTTATATCTCTTGCTATTATTAAAAATTTTGGTTTTTTATTCTTATCTATATATATTGATCCATGATTTCCTGTCCATATATAATGTCCATGTTTATGTCTAATTCTTATTTCAGCAAAAGTTTCACCTTTATCAGCAGTATCTTTGAACGCTTGAAATAATTTCTTATGATCATCTGGATGGATAAATTCTGCAGCCTTTTTCCCTATAAGTTCTTCCTTTTTATATCCCATTATTTTTGTATGCACTTTTTCGTTAATATATTCAAATTTCAAATTCATATCAATAATTGCTATTAAATCCATAGCATATTCAGATATGAAACGATACTTTTCTTCAGATTCTCTTAATTCTTGAGTCCTAAGCTCTACTAATTGCTCTAATTCTTGTTTAAATCTTTTCTCTTCTTCTTTTCTTTTAGTAACATCTCTAAATATCCCATAGAATCCAATTTTTTTTCCTTTAGAATCATATTTTAAATAAACAGAGGTTTCACCAATTACTTTCTCTCCAGATTTATTTTTAAACTGGTATTCAAGATCTGTTATCGGTTCACCTGTATTAAAAACAGTATTAAAGCCTTCAAACACTTTCTTTTTATTTTTGTCATCCACAAGATAATTATAATTTAATCCCAACAGTTCTTCTCTTGAATATTCAGTAAATTTTTGTAATGATTTGTTAAAAAAAGTAAAATTACCTCTTAAGTCAACTTCAAAGTAACCTTCTCTGATGTTTTCAATTATCTGCATAAATTTATCCTTAGAAAATTCCACCTATCCCCTAACCTACTACTTTTTTAAGTGTTATCAAAACATTTCAGTAATCAAATATAGTAACTTTTACTATAGGTCTAATGAAATATTAAGTATTTATTTTTTGTTTAAAAACAAAATATATTTTATACTTTATACAGCTTAAATATCTTGAAAATAAGAATGCAATTCTTAACAAAATAAGAGAAAATTGCTATGATATTTTATTATTATAAATGGTAAGAATTAAAAACTTATCTACGTTTGATTCCATACGGTATCTGATTTATAGCTATTTTTGATGTAGAGATGACTGACTCGAAAAAAGATTACCAAAAAATATTAGGTTCAGTTCAGAAGCCAGTAATTGGAGAAGCAGGTGAAACTGGAACTTGGAGCCCTAAAAAGCCAATTATCGATTTAAATAAATGTATTCCAGTTAAATCCGGAAAAGCTAGTTGCTTTAATTGCTGGCTTTACTGTCCCGAAGCGGTGGTGAAGAGAACTATTCCTCCAGAGATTGATTTAGTGCATTGCAAAGGATGTGGGATATGTATGGAAGAATGTCCAGTTAAGGCTATTACAATGGAAGAGGTGAAAAATGAATGACTACAATTGAATCGGAAAATAAAAATGTAGAAATTTTAACTGGAAATCATGCCGCGGCACATGCTTTTAGACAAGCAAAAGTTGGTGTTGTTTCAGCTTATCCAATAACACCACAAAGTCCTGTGGTTGAGAAAATTGCCGAATTTATTTCAGAAGGAAAATTAAACGCTAGATTTGTTAAAGTTGAATCTGAGCATTCAGCACTAGCAGTATGTTGTGCTGCTTCTGCAACTGGATCAAGAGTTGGCACTGCAACCTCTGCTCATGGTTTAGAGCTAATGTATGAACTTTTACCTTGGGCTGCGGGGAATAGGTTACCTATTATCATTAATCTTGCGACAAGATCACTCGGGGCACCCTGGTCTGTTTGGACGGATCACTCTGATTTCATAACAATACGAGATGTTGGTTGGATTCAGTTTATGTGTGAAAACAACCAAGAAATTTATGATACTAATCTTCAAGCATTTAAGATTGCTGAAGATCCACGTGTATTTCTACCAGCAATAGT
>JBHLNW010000162.1:0-4930 GCA_048941185.1 Promethearchaeota archaeon | reverse complement strand
TATTTATCATAGAATGATTTGCTCCTTCAAATTCTATTAAACATTGGTTAATACCAGCGAAGTCATAGCTATTTATGCTAATAACTTGATTATCTCCTAACTCTAAAGGATCTTCATTTTCGGTTGGGCCAGAATAGGTGGGAATGATATTATCTTCAAACAAAATCCAACTACTAAGATTAGCTAAATTTTCATTATAATCTCTTATAAATATTTTATAACTATAATTACCAATTGAAGTTGGAATCCAAAAATCGCAATCCCATATATCTTCACCTGCATATCCCATCGAATGATTAAAATTTTCATATTCTATTAAGACCTCTTTGATTTCCGCTAGATCGGTGGCTTTAACCGAGATAGTTAAGGTAGTACCCAATTCAACAATTTTAGGAATTTCTGTTAAATTTGAATATGATGGGGGAGTTGTATCTTGGACTAAAATTGAATCACTAATATAGCCCCAATTAGTATTATTATCTTCTGCCCATATCGTATATGATTTATTACCTACACTACTAGGACTCGATAAATTATATTGCCATGTATTTCCTCCTATGTTTGTCATCGAATGGTTGGACCCTTCAAAATAAATTTTAACTTCATTAATTCCTGCTAAATCAGTACAATTAATAGTGATTGTCTCTATATCTCCAAGTTCTAATTCTTCAGCACTTTCATAAAGAGATGAAAAAGCGGGACCAGTTGTGTCTATAATATCAAAACTACTACTTAAAGAATTCCAGTTATTATCTGAATCATTTGCATAAATTTTAAAATTAATAGTAATGGGTAACCCTACTGAGTAGCCACTTTCAATAATATCAGAACTATTCCAAAGATATTCATAAGAATTTCCTGATATATTGCTCATTGTACGATTTATACCATCTAATTCGATCAATACTGTATCAACCCAAGTTTCATTATCAAAAACATCAACGGTAATAATAATATCATTCCCCAATTCTAAAGGGTCTTCACTCTTTGTCAGGTTTTCAATAAAGGGTGCGTAAATGGTTATTACGGTTATATTTCCACTAGTCATATTCCAATTGTTTTGATTATCTTGCATATAGATTTTATAAGTATGAACTCCTATTGTAGGTTGCCATTTACTCCAACTCCATTTATTTGCACCCTGAAAAACCATACTATGATTTTTAGGGCTGAGTCCATATTCTATTAAGGTTTGATTTACACCGGATAAATCGAATACCTTAATTTCAATCGTTTCGTTTTGTCCAAATTGTAAAGGATCCGCACTTTCTATTAGGTTTGAATATGTTGGTGGAGTATAATCAATTACTTCAATATTACCTACGGTAGAATTCCAATTATGATAATTATCTTCCATCCATATCGTATATGAATAATTACCTACAGCACTAGGAGTCCAAGAATCATATTGCCATGTATCTCCACCAATATTGATCATGGAGTGGTTAGTGCCTGTGAATTCGATTTTCACTTGGTTAATCCCGTAAGGATCAGAAACGTTTATCGTAATAACCTCAATTTGCCCTAATTCTAATGGATCCGAGCTTTCTATTAAATTGGAATATGTAGGGGGTGTATTATCTAACGATTCTTCAAGACCTATGTTTAAAAAGGATTGTGGATCATCTTGATTATTATATTCAGTAGCGATCCAACCTGCTGAGCGTGTTATGTTACATATTCTTATTTCATCTATTAACCCATCTATTTCCCAACTACCATATGCTGCAGATGCTAGGAAATCTTGATCACTATTTATATTACCTATACTTGCAATGTTATTTCCAAAATCTACTTGTAAACCATTTTTATAAATGCGGATACGACTTAATGTCCTATCAACAACTCCAGTTATATACATCCAACTGTCGAAATTAATATCTAAAAAAGGTGATTCCCCCAAGTTTTCGTAATCATCACAAATGCGAAAGGAGAGTGATGTTGCATCTTGATTTGTTTCAAAATCATATCCAGGATGATACTGGTCTTCAGAACCTTTATATAAAGGTAATTGATACCAATTGATACTACAGTCTATATTTAGCCAAAGACTAATAGTAAAGCTTCCTGTACCCATATCAAGATGCCCATCACCAGGATCACCAAAATTAACCTGCCCATTATTTCCAAAATCATACGCCCCATCAATCTGTCCTGTCGCACCCCTACTAACCCCTCCTGGTGATACTGTCCCAGAAGTACCATAAGAAGTGGAATCAACGGCAGATCCACTTAACTCTGAAAGATGCCAAACACCTCGATAAGAACTATCCCATACACCTGTTGGATTTTGTCGGGAACTCATCGTTGAATTCCCATAATACATGTAGATAGTTGTATTGACTGACGTTGACAAGCTCGGAATACGAACCCATGCAACTAACTTAGCATGAGTACTACTATAAGTGTGATTAAAAAATTCTATTTCATGATCCAACCAATCATCATCGTTAGCGAAAGCAATATCATTACCATTTGACTGATTGACATGATTATGTAATTCTTCATCCAATATTGAAATTAATACAGGAAAATTAATATGGGTTCCAGAGCCAGAAACCATTTCATGATTTATAGTTATTGGTTTATAATATTTAAAGTAGTGGCTCTTTGGAGGATTATTTGAAGCTATTCGAACTATATCATTTTTATCGTTAATTATATTAGTAGGATTTTCATTTTTATCTTTTAAATTAATATGATTACTTGATATGAAAATGATTGAAATTGAATTAAACATAAGAAATAAAATAACTAATTGAAATAATTTATACCTCCTTTTAGGATAATCCTTACATCTCATAGAGAATCCCACCTATCTAGATTGTACTTTAAAAAAATATAGCTATAAAAACCCCTTCCCTATCATTTTTTATTAAGTGACTTAATAGTGAAAAATATACCTTATTTAACCTAATACATAGTCATTTATTTATATAAATTTATTCTACTTATCAAAAAGACCATCAAAATTATTTTAATTTAAATATTGATTTGTTAAATTTTACCAAATTATGTTTATTTAACGATTATGTGCTTGATCCAATGAAAATCATTAAAAAAAATCATTTAATCTTGAATATGGTTATTTAACTTAATTAATAGAATCTAATATAGTAGAAGTTGAATAAAAAGGAAAAAAAATCTAATTAATTTGACTTTCCTTGTATATATTGAGTCATTAGTTGCATCATGTTTTTTGCAGGAACTTTATCATACTTTTTTACCATAGCTAATGCTTCTTCGGGACAATTGAAAGCACAAACTCCACATCCGATACATCTGTTAAAATCAATTGAAATTCGCTGTTCTTCACTTCCCTCATCAATAAGCTCGATTACTTGCATAGGACAGAGTTCTGCACATGTCAAGCAAAATGTACAGTTTGATTTATCATATTCAGGTAAAAAATTCGAAGTTGCTACTAAATTTGGATCACTAAATTGCCGAATACCCCGTAGCATTACACAACAATCACGGTCACAGTTACATATAAACGTTGTTTTGTCTGTTACATTCTGAGTTGTATGTACTAGACCAGCTTTAGCAGCAGCATTAAGAGTTTTAAGAGCTTCATTTTTGGTTAATTGCCTTCCGAATCCGTTTTCTAATATGTAATCCGCAAATGTGTTAAAACTCATGCAGACATTTATTGGATAATTATTTACCGGAACACCATTGTTATGCAATTTCATGTGTGTTCTACAAGCACAATCCATGACAGAAATCCGACGTGATTTCTCAATTAGATTTTTTACTTGCTCAAATGGTAATATTTTATTTTTTATATGATCCACTTCTTGATCGACCTCAATGAGCCTTCCTTTACCTCTGTCAACAGTTTCCTTTATTACTTCTTCGTCTATAAATACTCTCATGAATGGATAGGATGATCTGAATGCTTTTACAACATTCCCATCATTATAATATTTCTCATATTCTTTAGTAAATATATCTAAAACATCTTTCTCCTCTTTTGAAGCTCTTTCATGATTAGAAAAATACAGTTCAAAAAGGCCTGGAAGTAAGGGAAACATTGAGTAGGTTGTAATTCCATCTTTTGTTGCAGAAAATACTCTTTGAGTACGTGCCATTTCAACTAATTTCGGTTCAATTTCATCAATAGGACGTTTAAGTTTTTTTGCTACTTTTTGTGCGGTAAAACGATCTAAATATGGTCCATTAAAAACCAATAGAATGCCAGCTTCTTCATCTGAATAAAGAGCTTTTAAAATCTTCTCCATTTCTTCTGACCATGGAACTCCCATCTTTTTTGCTGTTAATTCATAATTAGAAGCCATTTTTATCATGCATATGCTATAATTTATTGATTATATAAATTTTTTTAATGAAATATAACATTACTATATTTTCAAAAAAGAATAAAAAAAAATTAAAATAATAAAATTTTTGTTATAATATGGCTGCCACGACTCAAGAAATAGGAAACTGTGAAGAATGCGGAGTTGAAATTAATCTCGCTGACGCATGGAGAGTAAATGAGAAATATTATTGCCAGAGTTGCTTTGAGAAATTAAATATCTAACTTTATAATATAAAATCGTAAGATTTCTTTATATCCTTATTTTAGAATATTCTCCCAATTTAGTAATAAAAGCTCTTGAAACTCTTATTGAGAAGAAATTCATTATACCAATCGGTCATTGAATGAAAATGATATAAAAGAAAGATTTTATTTACTATTTTAGTATAACTATTGAATGATCTTCCTATGCATTAGAATTAATTAAGTAGGTTTTCTTTTCCAGATTTTTATCGATTCATATATAAATACAGAAGTACAGAAAATTATAAATAATAGAAAAAGCAGACTCGCAGGATTGGCAATAAACTCGTCACCATATATTCTAGCTAGAAATATATATCCGATCACACCCAGAATATTAACAAATAAGTATAATGAATATCT
>JBHLNW010000062.1:0-21233 GCA_048941185.1 Promethearchaeota archaeon | reverse complement strand
TAAATATCACCAGAACCCCAATCCCAATATTTTTCTTTTAAAATATAATAATTTCGATTAATATCGAATAATCCTCCTGTTTGAGCGTAACTTTCTTTACGAGCTACCGTTGATGCTTGTTTTATTGGCTCCGTTGTACTTTCTTTTGGTTTTAAGCTTGAAGGTATTGGAAAACCACATTTTTCACAAAAATTTTGGGATGAATCCTTTATTTCATCTCCACATTCTGGACAGTATGGCATTTTTTTTCTCGATTTTTATATTATTTTATGAAATGAATGGTGATGTGGTTTTATAAAGTTTCGGGTAAATATTTTCCTTATCATATTCTCATGAAAATGTTTTAATGGAAGAAGGTTTAATTATTATTAATATAAAATAAATAGGCAAGTAGAATGTCTGAAACTACTGAACATAAAATCCCAAAATTATTGAAAATAAAAGATTATATAACTTTACTTGGAACAACTCTTGGAATTATAGCTTTAATATGTGCTTTTTTTGGAACTAATGAATTTATTTCATTTGGTTTTTTTTTAATATCAGTGTCTATTGGAACTGATATGATAGATGGTTATATAGCTCGTAAGACAAAAACAGTAAATGAAATGGGTAAAGAATTAGATTCTTTAAGTGATTCTTTAACATTTGGAATCACTCCAGCAATATTAACTTATTTAGCTTTTAAAACTGATACCATTTTTGATATTTTTGTTATAATTGGGGCAATTTGTTTTGCTATAGGGGCTATGCTTAGATTAGCACGCTTTAATATAGAAGAGAATTTAGGATATACCGGATTACCAACTCCAGTAAGTGCTTTAATGCTAATTACTTATTTTTACGCTAATTATTTTTATTCTATAGCCACAGGTGATTTTTTTATAGCATCTTCATTTATAATTCCATTCATAATGATTTTAATTGGTTGGTTTAATATTACTACATATCTTCATTTTGGAGCAAAACATAAAGGTACTTATATTTTTTTTGTTTTAATTGCTCCACTTTGTCCTATCTTTGGTATAATTGGAATAAGTTCCCCTAATTTTTTAACATCAGTAATTAGTTCAATTATCTTTTTAGGATTTTTCTTATTAATAATGTTTTTTATTATAAGGGGCTTTTATATTTATCAAATGTCAAAAAGAAAGACTGCTACTACCGCTTAATAATCATAAACAATCTATCAATAAAAGATTTAATATAACTTTTGTTTCCAATTTTCTATATTATCTAAAATTTCTTTTTTATCTTTTACATCTAAAAGAGTGAGTTTATCTTTAAACTTATTTATTATGCTCCTGATTTTATGGAGTGTTACTGAAAATCCTTTTTTTTCTAGTATCAAATCAGCAATATTTTGTAGTTCTTTTCCAAAATCATCTCCTTTAAGGCTATTTAATTTCAGAACGAGATTATTGAATGCATTATTAATTTCAAATGCAGCTTTATCATCTGCTTCTGGTTGTGCTCCTGCTACAAAATCTATTTTTTCTTTTAATTTTTGCTTTAAGTCTGTTATTTGAGGTTTTGGTGTAATCGATACTTTAGTTTCTTGCAATTCACTTTTTAAAATTTCTTTTGCCTCTTTTTGTATTCGACTAGGGGCTGCGATTAGTGATTTTTTTTCTTTTACTTCTATCTCTGTAGGTTTTTTATCAATTTTTTCTGATTTAATTGTTGATGTAATAATAGGTTTAGCTGTAGTTAGTGGTTTAATTGGACTTGTTTTACTAAAATCAGTTTTTACTACTTGAGAAGCATGAAATGTGTCTGGATAAGCTTTTTCCCAAATATCGTTTACTAGAGGTGCAAATAATTCAATTAAGGATTTAAAAGTACTTCCAATTCCAATAAAATCATTTAATGGGTCTTTGGACTCTTGAATGATTCCTAAAAAGATATGAGTATTATCTCCTTTTAGTATAATTAAATTTTCATTTTGATAAGTTCGGTATAATATATTTTTAATATTCTTAAAATTTTTAACAATGCTATTAGTGTGTGCTTCTGAGGATGCTATCATTATTTTCAAATTACTTGAAATTGTACTAAATTGTTCGATAGCAATATGGTTTTCAATGTGAGGAATAATTATAGTTAATCTTTCTTTAGAATTTGATATAAGGTTTTGAATCGCTTCATTAATTCTTGTCACACTATTTATTAACCATATATTAATCGATAATTGTTTTTTTGTAGTACTTATTTCTTGAAGATAGCCTTTCATCACATTCTCAATAGGTTTATTAAGGCTTGAAACCTCATTGATAGAATTCTGTATTAGTACATTTAGATCTTTAGCGATTATGTTTTCAAAATCTTTCACAGCAGCAGAAAGATTATCATCGTTCTCTTTAAGTAGATCATGGATTTTATTCATATGTGTTTCAAAGTTTGTTAGCATATTTAATAGGAGTAATTTAAAATCATTTCTATATTGAAATATTAAATCTGTAATATTGTTAAGTGGCTTAGAGACATCTTCAAATTTTTGCTCGATTTGATCATGTAAATTATTAGTGAAATCTGAAACGATGTTATCTAATTTTTCTTTGAACGTATCTTCGATAAGGGCAACAACTTCCTTTTTTTTTATGTTGTCAATTAGATTCGCTTTCATTGTATTAATAGTTTTGATCAAATCTGCAAACTTCGTTTGGGTGATACTTTTTATATTCTGGTGAAGCTCTGAGACTTTCTCTTTAATCTCCTTTAATTCTTCCATTCCTTCAACGATATCCTCAACTTCTTGTTTCTGGATAATAGAATCTTCATCGATATCCTTCTTAATTTCCTGAAAAGTATTAAGAACAGTATCTAACTCAATAATTTTATTCTCCTGAAAAATTCTAGTTAATGAACTAGCCATTAATTCTTGAATTGATTTTTTGATATCTGGTAAATTAATGTTAATATTTTCATAATAGTTTAAAATTGGAAGAATTGGAGGAATGGCAGAATATTGAGCTACCATATCCTGCTTTTCATAAGATAATTGGACTAATAATCCAGTATCCTTAAGCTCATTTAGACAATTGTTAAATTGTTCTATAGTCGCCTTGGGTATTATCCTATATAACTCATAATAAGAAAATGAACTTTTTCCTATTAGATTAAGATAGATCTCTATAGCATATTCAGAAAGTTGAATTTTTCTTAGAAAACTCTCCATTTATTCTTCACTCGTTTATTTCATATATTTTTGACTAATAGATATAGAGTTATAACCCATATGAATTTTTATTTATATTTATTATATCTGTTTCTTTTCTAAAAAATATTTAAGGAGGTTTTAACATTAAGATTATTAATAATGTTAGATCTTCATTTTCATGCTAAATAACCTATTGTGAAGGAAATGGTTGAAGATATCTATTTTTACTTGGACTTAACGAAAGATCTTTTAAAGAAAAAGGAAATAGTAAAAGCAATTAAATATTATATTGAGGAAAAAAATAAAGTAAATATAAAAGGGCATTATTCTCTTCTTATATTTCAAGAAGAAGGAAATCCAATCTTTATTAATGATAAAAAAGATTCTGAAATAATTGCTAAATCTATTGATGAGAATTGGAAAACACGCCCCAAAAAACAAAGTTATTTTGAAAATGGTTTATTTTACATTTTCTCTTATATTGCTGAAACAGTAAGAAAAAAGTCGAAATTTAATAGAATTATAATTATTACAGATACACCATCTGATTTATCCGATGATTATCAAGAAGCATTATTTAATCTTGTGACTAAGATTAAAAATTTTCCAACTTTTATAGATATAATTAGAGTTTCAGAAACGGGTGAACGCTTTTTCAGTGATGATGTGAAGTTAAACATTTTAGCCGCAGATACTAAAGGTGGTATATTTTACATTAAAGATAAAAAAGATTTCACTGACGTTTTCAAAAAATTAGTAAAGACAAAACAATATGTATCTACTTTTATAGATAAACCTGAACGTATTAAAATAACCAAAGAAGATTATGCCTTTTACAATCATTTAGCTAAATCTTTGAAAAAGGTTGAGAATGTTGAAGGACTTCTTTGTTATTTCTGTAAAGAAGAAGTATGTCCTGTGTGTACAGATATATATGATATACCTTTAGTTTGTGAGGATTGTAATTCCAGTTTCCATAACTGCTGTGTTACGAATTATGTGATAAATCATAATATAGGTATCCCAAATATTTTTCGTTGTCCAAATAAAGATTGTGATGTACTTCTTAAAATAGATGAGGATGAGATTATTGAGGTTTCTGGTGAAGTTGAGATTACTACTGTAAAAGAATACTTGGAAGAAGAATATAAGAAAATTCCTAAAGAACTACCAAAAATCCAACCATTATCATCACTTCAACCTACTTTAAAAGAAGAAAAAAATGAAAAAATGGTAACATTGGCAAAAATTGAACAATCTCCTATCCCAGAAGCTGAAAAAGTTAAAATTGTTAGAATAGGGGGCTTTTTTGGAAAAGTATATACTGTGAAAAAAGTAGGTGATAAAATCATATATGAAAGAACTACTCAAACGGCTTTTAAACCAAATACTAAAGCTCAAAACGATATCCAAATAACATTAGAAAAAAGAATTAACTCAATTAAAGAAAATAAAAGAAGGAAACCTAATTTTATAATTTGTCCTCAATGTGGAAGACAGAATGACTCCCAACAAATCAGATGTTCCAATTGTGGATCTAAATTATGAAATTTAGCAAAAAGATTGAGTTTTATAATACTTTTATAATATAGTCTTTTAATAAAATCAAAGTAAAAAGAATTTATAATAAATAAGATCAGATCTTTTTCGAATTTATCAATAAAAATAAATAAATAAATAAATAACTTCTGTTATTATTTTTTTAAAGTTTTATCATTGATAATAAAATGTTACCAAGATCCGAAGCCGTTAATTCTGAGGAATTTATATTCTACATTGATTTAATATCTAATTTTATTAAGAAAAAGCCATTAATGAAAGCTATAGGTTCTTTTATTAAAGAAAAGGATAAGTATAATGCTTTAACTTCTTACGGAGTTCTATTATTTCAAAAAGATGATAACCCAATAAGTGTTTATAATTTAAAGGATGCAGAATCCGTTTTAAATACTATAGAAGAGAATTGGGAGAAAAGAGAAGAAGATAAAAGTTATCTCGAAAATGGTTTATATGAGATCCTTGCCTATATTTTTAGAAAGAGTCGAGAAGCAAGAAAGAATTATCGGGTCATAATAATATCAGATACTCCTAGTAAATTGTCTGAAGATTATTATAATGCACTTTATGATTTACTAATCAAAGCAAAGAAGTTTTCCACATTTATTGATATAATTAGAGTAGGAGATGACAAATTTTATGAAGATGATGTTAAACTAAAAGTGATTTCTAGTGAAACTCATGGAGGTACATTTTATTGTTCAAATGAAAAAGTTTTACCAAACATTCTTGGATCTTTAATTCAGAATAAAAAAGAATTTAAAGTTATTAAAGTTGAGGAACCTGAACAGGTTTTGACTGAAGATAAAGTTTTCTATGAACGTTTAGCAGTAGACCTTATTACTTTATCTCCGGAAGATCCAGAAATTTGTGATATATGCGAACAAGAGTTATGCCCTATTTGTGAAGCTCATTCCGATGAAATTCATAAATGTTATAATTGTAATGCGAAATTTCATAATTGTTGTGCTGCGAAGTATTCGCTAGCAAAAAATATTGGATTCAGACACATTTTTAGATGTCTACAATGCGAAACATTGCTAAAATTAGATGAAGAATTCGTTGATATGATATATGAGGAGGATTTAGAAGAAGAGTTACCCGAAATTGAATTAGAAGAACCAATTTCTGAAAAATCCAATTATGATGAAATAGAAGAAGAACAAATTGTAGAGAATATAGAGGAAGAAAGTGCTGTAATACCGGAACCAGAACCTAGTGCTCATAAAAAAGTTAAAATAGGAGGGTTCTTTGGTCAAGAAATTACTATAGGTACAAAAACAGGCAATAAAACAGTGACAGAAGCTCCAAAATCTTATGAACAAAAAGAAAAAACTATTTCAATAACGACCTTAAAACCACCTAAGAAAAGAGGGACAACAACAATAAAATTATGCAAGATTTGCGGTGCAACTTGTGGATCTTTAGTCGAAAATTGTCCTACATGCGGTGCTAAAATTGACTAAATTTTAAAATCTTCTCTAAGAAAAACTCCTGATATATTTTTTTCTTTAAAAGTATTAAATTTTTTCTTCATCCTTAGTGAGTACTCTTTTAACAATAATAGAATTTGATCAATTTTTTCTTTATGAAAATCAAAAGCACTTAAATAGACATTTTTTTCTGAATTCTGATTAATAAAATGAATTTCATATAGACGAAATGGTTTATAATTTAATTCTTTTAAAATAATCTCTAATTTACTAAATTCAGTCCAATTTATTTTAAAATATGCTTTATTAGGAATTATAAGTTCAATTTCTTTATTAGAAATTGAAAATTTTCTAATTTTTCCCGGATTTTTTGATAAAAGAAAATAGTAGTACAGAGAAAATAAAAATATTATTACTAAACTAATATAAGTACTTATATAAGTGCCAGGAAATAAAATTAATGAAAATACATTGACTAGAGCCATTACTAATATTATTAACAAACCAACTGAGCAAGGCATTGAAAATTTCTTGAATTCTTCTCCAGAAAAATCTATTATTTCTTCCTTTTCTTGCTCCATTTCCTTAAATTAACATTAATTTGACTCACATATAAACTTTAATAAAACTTTTTTCACAATTTTTAATTTGAGAGAAAATAAAGATATCTAAAGTTTTAAAATATAAAAAATATATCAACTCTATATAAAAAAATCGTTGATTTAGTTGTATCTTAAAGAAGAAATAATAACTTTTCAGAATAATAGATTAAAATCCAAGAAATTATGGGAAAGAGCACTTAAAGTATTACCAGGGGGGATTTCACATAATATTAGAACATTTGGTTTAGATATGATTGGTACTTTTCCAATCTTCATAAATTCTGCTAATGGTCCATATCTCACGGATATTGATGGTAATAGATATCTTGATTGTTGGAATGGGCATTTTGCTATGATTTTGGGGCATAATCCTCCCGAAGTTCAAGAGATCATAAAAGAATACTTATCCTATGGGTGGCATTTTGGCACAAATACAGAATATCAAGTTATGCTAGCTGAGACAATTATTAAAGATAATCCAGGTATTGAGCAGATACGATTTTGTACTAGTGGCACCGAAGCAACTATGTATGCTTCACGTTTAGCTCGAGCTTTTACCAAGAGGAGGATTATTGGGAAAGCTCAGATGGGATGGCATGGAGCAAATGATACCTTGTATTATGATGTAGGGGGGATATTTGGAGGACAAGGACCTCCAGGTTTACCAAATGCAGAAGAAGCAGGTATTATTACTTTTGAAATTAATAATGAAAAAACATTTGATTTAATTAAGGAAAATTCTTACAAATTAGCTGCTATAATTTTAGAGCCTGTGTTAGGTGGAGGAGGAGGTTTTTCAGTCAATTTAGATTTTCTAACGAGATTGAGAGAAGAAACTGAGAAATATGGAATTCTACTTATTTTTGACGAAATTATAACTGGTTATCGATTTGGAGATGCATTGTTCCAAAATGAAATAAACATTATTCCAGATTTAACAACTATGGGTAAAATCATTGGGGGTGGTATGCCGATAGGAGCTGTTGGTGGGCGACGAGACATTATTGAGAAATCAAGTCCAAGAATAGAGAATCAAGTATTAATTGGAGGCGGTACTTTTTCTGGGTATCCCTTAAGTATGATTGCAGGACTAAAAACTTTGGAAATATTGAAAACTTCTAAAGAAAATTACTCCCGAATTAATCTAGAGGGTCAAAACTTATTAAATAATCTTAACCAATATTTCACTGAAGAAAAATTACCAATAATCGCAAAAGGATATAAATCTATAGTCATACTTCATGCCTTTTCAAAATGGATTGAACAACCTTCAATTCAGGAAATAATTAAATTTAAGGATAAAAAAAGGGAAGCTTTAATCCAATTATCACTCTTTAATCGAAACATTTCGGGGTTACATGGGTTGGGTTCGATCTCTATGGCTCATACTCATGAACATGTAGTTCAAATACAAGAAACAGTAAAAGAAATTGCAAAGCCCATATCTCAAATAACTTTTAGTTAGCAAACCTTTAAAATGAATAAATAAATTCTTTAAAACATAAATAAGGCAAATCTAATGAATAAAAAATATACTATTATCCAAGTAGGATTTGGACCAATGGGGAAATTGATAACCAAACTCCTACTAAAGCGTAAGAATATTGACTTAAAGGGAGTAGTTGACATTGATCCTCAGTTTTCTGGCAAAAAACTAAGTAATTTTTTTGATCTTATGGATGAGAGGGATCTTATTATAGAATCTACTTTGGGAGCTGTAATCTCTAAAGAAAAAGTTGATGTTATTATTATTGCCACTTCTTCTTCTTTAGAAAAAATTTTACCAATAGTCAAAGAAGCAGTTAAATCAGGAAGTAATGTTATTTCAATATGCGAGGAATTATCTTATCCTTTTCATTTTTTTCCTAAACTTTCTGAAGAATTGCATCACCTAGCAAAATCTCAAAATGTCTCTATAGTAGGGACGGGGATTAATCCAGGATATCTAATGGATCTATTACCTATTGTTTTTACAGCACCTTGTCAATCTGTAAAAGCAATTAAAGTTACTCGGATGATAAACTCAGCAAAAAGAAGAGAATCCTTCCAAAAAAAGATAGGAACAGGTTTAGCGACAGATGAATTTGCGCAAAAAATTAGGAATAAAGAAATTACGGGTCATGTCGGATTAACGCAATCTATCCAAATGATTGTAGCGGCTCTCGGTATTGAATATGATGAGATTTTGGAGTTTCCACCAGAATATATAATTTCTGAAAAGGATTTTATTACATCCTATGGAGAAAAAATTCCAAAGGGTTATGTATGTGGTCTAAAAAGTAAAGCCATTGCTAAAAAGCAAGAAAAGAAGATAATTGTTTTAGATTTTGTTGCTTTTGCTGGCGATCATGAAGAATTTGATACTGTGATGATAGAGGGAATTCCTAATATACATCAAAAAATTATTGGTGGAGTACATGGAGATATTGGTACCGCAGCAATTGTAGTTAATTTAATTCCCAATGTAATGAGTGCAAAACCTGGGCTATTAACGATGAAAGATCTACCTTCACCTTGTTACACTGAAAATAAGTGGAAAAAAAATAATAAAAAAAAATTGTATTAAGGCATAAAAAAACTAATAGGAAAATATAATAGAATTGATAGAATTCCCGCCATAGGGAAGGTTAAAAACCAAATCAAAACTATTTTCCATAACCCTTTTCTAACAGGGGTATGGCTTGCTTTAGATAATCCAATTAATGAGGCAACTAACATATGAGATCCAGATAAAGGAATTCCTAATGCTGTTCCAATAAATAAAATCGCAGCTGTAGGAATTTGTGTGGCAAACGCCGTACTAGGATATAACTCTGTTATTCTTCCAACATTTTTAATAACTCCTCGCCCTAATACTAATAATCCTCCTGCAAGACTTAACCCGGTTAATAGAAGCAATATATTAATTTGTACTTCTCCAATCCCAACGACAATTCCCACTGCATTTGAACAGTCATTTCCTGCTCTAGAAAAAGCCGTTATGCAAATAACTATCAGTACAATATATGAAAATATTTTTTCTGTTTTTTCATAGCTCTGGAAACCGTTAAGACGTTTTACTTTATAATGATGCATAAGTTTATAGACCAGAAACGAAACAATAAACCCAATAATCGGAGATAGTACCCACCAGAGGCTTAATTCTACTATCATTTCCCATCTTATACTTACAACAGGAGTTAAACCAAGCCCAATAATAGCTCCAATAGTTGCGTGAGTAGTGGAAATTGGTAATCCCAATGCTGATGATAATATCAGCCAAATAGAAGTAGAAATTAGAATAGTTATGACCATTGCATAATCAATTGTTAATAATATATCATCACCAACAGTTTTACTCACTGCTTCACCTAGTATAAATGCTCCTGCAATTGCAAAAATAGTCGCTAAGATAAGAATTTGCTTCATATTTAAAATTCTCGACCCATAGAGTCCAGCAAAAGTCTCATCATTGGCTCCTATTCCAAACGCGATGATAATTGCTATAACTAAGAATATTGTTAAAATAATTGAAAAAGCTATCTTAATCGCCCCCAATTATTTGCTTGGATATTTCACTATCAAACTTCTAAGAAAATCGCTAATCTCTTCAGCCTTTATAATCATATCAAAAATTTTTATACATATTTTTGACGTTAAATAGACTCGAAGAGATTTTTCTTGTGGTTTTTGATAAATTATATCTAGGACTTTATATTTTGCTCCACGTGCACTTCGTTTTAGCGTTTCAATGTGAAAACTATTCTGATAAGCAGTTTTAAAATCAGTTTCCATAAGATTTACCATATCTACTAAAGTATCAATTGTTTCTTGATATATGTCGTTAAGTGTTTTTACTTCTGCTTTAATATCATCAAAAAGTTCAAAGGGAAATACTTTCAATCCCATTGCTAGCTCTTCTGAGCTATCTGAAACAATATCTAAATATTTAATTAACCTATAGCGATCTTCAACTAGAAAAGGGAGAGCTCGCTGATCCTTATAAAGTAAATTAATATATTTTTCTTTAACACGGTCTGCATTATGCTCACATTCCATCACTTTATCTAATTTTTTCTTATCTAACTTCCCATCCACCAAATCATTTATGCAATCATGGAGCAATAGTGAACCATTTAAAACCTCTCCATTAAATTCACTTGCAGCTTTCAATAATTGACTTCTTTTATCACTTTTTAATTTTAATTTCATTCATTTCACACCTAGATTTGATTATTTAACTAATAGGATGTAATAGTCACTCATATCATTTGTTTCTTAAAAAAAATTTCTATTTTTCTTCTAGTAATAAAGACATTCAAATTCAAATTTAAAAAAATATTATAATTAATAACTAAAATTATGACATTTTAAATGCAATAAAAGTTATCTTGCCTTTTCTTGAAATAAAGTTTAGAGATATCATTTTTGATCCAAAAGTGCAGTCCTATTGTATAAATTCTAATTTTGAATGTCCCAGTTATGATCATTCTTGGGCTTGCCCACCCGAGGCACCATATCTAGAAGAACGAGTTTCTCAATATACAAAATATTATCTTGTCTTTGTTAAATTTAATATAATCAATTATATTGAGAAACAAAAACTAAAACACCCCAAAAGAAAGGAAAAAAGCATAAGAAATGCTTTTTTTATGAAAAATCTACTACGAGATATGTTAGAAGAAGAAATTAAATTATGTATTAATGAAAATCTATGTTCCTATGGTGAAAAACTCATATTATGGGATGGATTTTGTAGAGTATGCTTTAATAAAAAAGATAAAGGCTGTACTTATGATGCAGGTGATCCTTGTCGATATCCAGATAAAATGAGATATTCAATGGAAGCAGTTGGGATTGATGTAACTCAAACTGTAATGAAACTAAACTTCAATTTGGAATGGCCTCCTAATGAATTTGTTTATCGGTTTGGATTAGTATGCTTTAGGTAAATAAAAAATATGAAGAGGAATAATTCAAAAATTAATATCTTCTAATACTATAGTTTCCTTTCGATCTGGCCCGATCGAAATCATAGCAATATCAATTTCAAGAAAATCTCCTATTGCTTTAATATATATTTTCATTGTCTCTGGAAGGGCACCATATCCTTTTTCGGCGATGTTCAACCATTCCTCTCTTGTCTTTTCTTCCCAACCATCAAAAGTTTTATAAATTGGTTTACAATTTTCAATTATTTCCGATTGTATTGGCCAACTTTCAAGTAATTTACCATCTAGTTCATAAGCAGTACACATCTTTATTGGATTAATCCCCTGCAATGCATCTAAGAGAGTAATAATAATTTTATCAACGCCATTAATCATTATTCCATATTTAATATTGAAAAGATCTAACCATCCAACTCTTCTCGGTCTTCCGGTTACTGTACCATATTCATGACCCTGATCCCTGATTTTTTTAGCGGTTTCATTAAATAATTCCGTTGGAAATTTGCCCTCACCAACTCGCGAAGTATATGCTTTTACTATACCAATTATTTTTTCTATTTTTTTAGGAGGAATTCCAGTACCCGCAGAAATACCCAATGCATTTGCATTTGAAGATGTACCAAAAGGATAGAACCCATGGTCTAAACAGAGTAAACTGCCTTGTGCTGCTTCAAAAAGAACCTTTTTTCCGGAATCAACAACATTGTTTAAATAATAAGCAGTATCAGTTACATAAGGTTTTAATTGCTCACCATAGGATTTATATTCCTCATAAATAGCGTTTAAGTCAATATTTATATCTGGATCATAAATAGCTATAAGATCTTTTTTGATTTTATATAATTTTTCTAATTTTACCCTTAAAAGATCAGGGTTTATTAAATCAAAGATTCTTATACCCCACCTAGCAGCTTTGTCAGAATAAGCAGGTCCAATTCCTCTTTTTGTAGTCCCAGCAGCATAATTACCTTTTGTTTTTTCTTCTAAACCGTCTATAATACGATGAAATGGAAAAATTACATGAGCAGTTGAACTTAGCTTCAAGTTTACATTTTTATTCAATTTCTTTAGATTTTCAATTTCTTCAAGTAGGACTTTTGGATCTACCACACAACCATTTGCTATAACTCCTTCTTTTTCCAAAGGAGCTCCAGACGGCATTAATTTAAATTTGTATTTAATTCCATTTGCTTCTATTGTGTGCCCTGCATTATTTCCTCCATTGTATCTCACAATGATATCCGCCTTCTGTGCTAAAAAATCAACAAATTTTCCCTTTCCTTCATCCCCCCATGAAAGACCAATAATAGCTACTGTCGGCAAAATTCTCACGCAATATTCCTTTTGATTTTTTTGTATAATTAAAAGCTTATTCGAATCCAAAATAAGTTATTATATTAACTTTAAAAAATTTTTGGTTGATAAGAACGGAAATAAAATAGATATGTAATTATTTTTATATTCGAATTTTCTTGTAAGTCATAAACTTATTTTATTAATAGATAACTAAGAAAAACGCTTCCGTCTAAAGAATCTTGCCTAGTTTTAAAAAAACTGTTCTAATTGATCTTGCTCATAATGAAATGTTAAACATTAATGAAGAAGAATTTAATGAATTTCTAGATCTTCTTAAAAAACTAGATCTTAAAATGAAAAAAAATGAGGATGGACATATCACAAAAGAAATTTTAGAAAATATTGATTTGTTAATTCTCGGCAATCCAATTGATGATTTCTTCTCCAGTTTAGAAATTAAACATATTATTGATCACGTTAGAAATGGTGGCGGATTATTATTAGTAAGTGAATATGGTGCAGACTATCTTCAAAAAACTAATTTAAATGATATATCTGGAAAATTTGGTATCTTTTTTGAGAAAAACATAATTAAGGAGATGAATAGCAATAACCAAAACTGTACAAGTATATTACATATTCAGGATTTTTTAAAACACGAAATTACAAAAAATTTAAGAGAAATTATTATTGGGGGAACCTGTTCCTTATTTTTAAATAAAGATGTAAAACCTCTTTTGCAATCGAAAGAAAGATCTGTTTGGTCGGAAGTCTATAATAACACTTCTGAAGAGTGGACCAAAGATCAAGAGAAACAACAAATTATTGCCGCTTATACAGAATTTGGGCAAGGGAAGGTTGTAGCTTTTGGAGATATAGACATTTTTACTTCCAATTCAAAAATAGGAATAAATGTGTTTGATAATAGAAAATTCCTTCAAAATATTATTAATTGGTTAATAGAACCAGTAAAAGAATCCAAGGTTCTTTCATTTATCCTTAACCAACTTGGCGATCTCCAATATGAGATCAGAGAATCGAACAAAGTACTCAACAACATTATTGAAACAATGACCATTTTGGAAAAAAGGATAAGTTTTATCGAAAAAAACTCAAAAAAATCTCGACAATCGTCAAAATCTGAAGAAACTGAAAATTAGTTGGATCTACAATCTTTAATTTCAAATTCATTCCTCCAAAAATAAAATTAAGATGCTATGAAATAATTTTTAAAATTAATTTTTTTCTTCTTTTTCTACTACAATTTCAATTAACTTATACTCTCTTGTTCCTAAGCTGATTTGTTCAGCTAAGTTGAGTTGTAATTCCCAATGTTTTGATTCCGTTCCACTATAATCCATTTCTCCTGTTTTAGGGTTAAAATGTGGTGTATGAGAGAACCATTCATGAAAGCCTTGCTTTGGAATTCCCTCAATAGAATAAAGAACAGAATCAGGAACAATTGAAGATTTATGCACGAGATCTACTGTTGCCTGATCTAAAGCAACGGGATCTAAAGATGCTAAAACTCCAATATCTGGTACAAATGGGATATCAGAACCTCCTGTGCAGTCGCATTGATGAACTATATCTATTGCATAATTTATATAAAATATTTTATCCTTTCCAAAATAATTAACTACTCCTTTTGCATTGTCCACCATCTGAGTAATAAACTCCTCACGAGAAACACTACCTATGGAAATGACTTTATCTTTACATACAGAAGCACACATATAACAAAATTTACATTTCTCTTCATTAAAAATCAATTTGTTATCCTTATCTTTAGATAATGCATTTGTAGGGCATATATTTACACAATTTTTACATTCTGGATTACAATTATCAAAATTAAATTCAAAAGTTTTACCTGTATGTGCCTCAACTTTTCCACCTTTTGAAACGCAACCAATTCCAAGGTTCTTTATTGATCCACCAAAACCGGCACCAGCATGTCCTTTAAAATGGGTAGCTAATATCATTAAATCAAATTCTCTTAAACGTCCTGCGACTAATACTTCATTAAATCGGTGTCCATTAATTTTTTGTATCTCAATATCCGTTCCAACTTTTCCATCTAACATTAAAATTGGAGCCCCCATTGTCTCTTCTGTAAATCCATGCATCAAAGCTGCTTTTAAATATTCTACCTCAGTAGCTCTACCAGAATATTCTGTATGAACCCCAGAAACACTTTCTGGAACACCCCATCCGCATGATTCTGCGACAGAAGGAATACCGCCTATCTCTTTAACATAATCACATAAAAAACGAATATAACTTGGACGGAGATACCGAGTATTCTCTAATGCTCCAAAATGCGTCTTAATCACCACTTTATCTCCATTTTTAACCCTTTGCTCAAAGCCAAGTTTCTTTAGTCCTAAAGAACCCTTAAATTTGCTCATACTTTGCTCATGAGAGTGTGTCCGAGCAGTAAAATAAAATACATCCGATTTCATTTCTCTTCACTCTATTGAAGTTCTATAAAATTCGCACAAATAATAATAGTTTATAATTTATGTCAAAAAATATTTTAACACTAATTAATTCTATTAATATAATAAATAAACAATACATGACTCCAAATAAAAGATAGGGAATGGTATTATAATGGCTCGCTGCCCAGAAAGTTGCGGCTAGTTGCCTAAACCTGAAATGCGGAGGCTTTATGAAATATCATTCAGCCATAAAGCAAGTAGTTTGCCAATCATGTGGATTATCACTTTCTAGACATGAGTTGGATAGATACTGGCAAAAAGTAAGGAGTGAAAATATTACAGAAACAGATGATATGCAACAAAAGAAAAATCGTCGAAAAGAGTGGCTTGAATGGTATTCTTCCTCTAAATCTGATAAAGAAAATTATTAAAATATAAAATACTAAAGAAAATCTAATGAATAAGTAAATTCTATTTAGGGATAAAATAAAAGAGAGTCATATATGCTATTTTTAAGGAATTTTTGACTAAGTAATGAACATTTTAGCAAAAATATCCTCCAGTAATTCTAGAAGTTTGCCTGCAGGTATATCTAACAGAGTTATTTCTAAATGTCTCCCCCGAGTTGCATCTTCAATTCTTACTGTTTTGGATGCTACAATTTTTAATGTTGTCAATTGTCGTATATACTTTCTAAAACTCATTTTAACATGTGGTTCTATTGAATAGTTCTCACAAACTGCACTATATTCATCAAAAGCATCATCAACTAAAGTGAATGGTTCACCTTTATCAATTAATGATCGTACAATTCCGTACAATGCTAATAGTTCCTGTTCTTTCAATTGATCTATGATGTCGTTTCTAAAAGTAGGATATACATCATTAGATGCCTCTCTAACAATATCAGCAGTGATTCGATCAATACCTTCTTTATCACAGTATGCCCCACTTTTTCTTAGAATCTCAATACCATGTCTCATATTTTTATGATCAGTTACGATCTGAGAGACCATTATTAGTAGATCCTCATTTACAACATTTTCTTTGAAAGCAAGTTCACTCCGGTAATTTAAGATTTGTAATGATTCGTCAAAATTGTAAGGTTTCAGTTGAATCTTTTCATTTAATCTACTTAAGATTCTCTCATTCTCAATTTTCATCCAATCTTTACTTCTAGAAACTAATAGTAATGATAACTTAGCATTCTGATGCCCAAATGTTTCAGCAATGTCGAGAAAGGCAAGTACTTCATCCGGTTTTAAAAGATGAATCTCATCTATAATTAATAACATATAGCCTTTTTCTCGAAGTAGTTGAGAAATAATTAGCTTTAAAGCTTCGTCATCACTGAATCCCCGTCCACTACCATGTTGATACTTGGCAAGCAGCTCTCTGATAATCTTACTTTTAGAACGAAAATTAATACAATTAAAGTATTCTAGAAAAAGCTTTATATCATTTTCAATTGCTATTGTTCTAAATTGTTTTCCGAAGAATCGTGAAGTGCAAGTTTTCCCTACTCCACCTCTTCCCAAAATTAAACAATTAATTGAAGGTTGGTCTTTTTCTTCTAGGATCCTTCTATAATTAAATATTAATGTTTTTAGAGCTTCATCTCGACAATATAATTTTTCTGGTACGTAACTTAAATCAAGGGAACTTGCTTGCCGAAAAACAGACTTCTTCATGAATTGTTTTCTGAATTCATCCTCATCCATGACAAATCGATAAATTCTGGTATAAAATTTTGATTAATAAGTATTAAAAGAACATTCTAAGTATAAATTTTCTTATACTTCTTAAATTTTATTTTTTCTATAAAAAATTTTTCAATCATAATATTAAGCTAACAACTTTAAAAAACAAGAATTATCCTAAATTTTAATTTGTGGTGATATTAATGCAAATATAAATTTTTACCACGCAACTTTATATATTTACATTGCTAAGTTATTTTAGTATATTTACTTAGTGAATTAAATTTATGCTGAAATTTATTCGTAAAAGACTAAATCGAAAATATACAAAAGAAGAATTAATTAAAAAGTATGAACAACAGAGATTAATTGATAACGAACTTCAAAATAATGGTCCAAAAGGGTTGTCTGCTTGCGGTGGCTTAAGTCATTAATAATTTTTTGATTAAAAGAGGATTTATACTACAACTTATCTAAATTGTTTAAAGGATGCATCTGGGAATAAGATTCTTTTAATTTTGCGATATCATTTTTGGCATAAATTCGTGTTGTGTTTGGACTTGAATGTCCTAAAATGTCTTGTAATTCGCTAATATCCATACCAGAACGCCTTAAATGTGTTGCTCCTGTATGTCTGAAGACATGTGGAGTGATTATTTTAGATTCAGTAAACCCACATTTTTCTTTAATCGTTTTAATATCTGTTTGTATAACTCGGGGACTCAATTGTTGGTTTCTTGTATTAACTAATAGAAAATCTTCGGAATCATAACTGATCCTATTTTTAAGATGTTCTTCAAAAATTTCTAAAGTCTTTTGATCAACAGGTACAATTCTCTCTTTATTTCCTTTTCCACGGAGTTTAATATAACCTCTTTCAAAGTCAATATCTCTAATTTTTATATTACATAGTTCACTTACTCTTGCCATTGTAGAATACAACAATCGAACGATTAAATAATAACGTTCACTTTTTCTTGAGTTGAACAAACGTCTGTCTTTTAATTTCTCGAAAATTTTTTCCATGTCAGAAATTCTTAAAAATTTTGGTAAACTTTCTTCAAGTTTAATTTTAGGTGTTTTAATTGTACTCATAGGATCTTTTGAAATGAACTCATTTAATGTAAGAAATTTAAAGTATGAACGAAGTGAAGCAATTTTCCTCCCAACACCTTTTTTGGTATAGTTCATTTCATTTAGTTTTTTTAAAAATAGACGTATTTTTTGACGCAGTAAAGGAGAATTAATATGGAGATCTCCTACAAGTTCAATGAATTTCTGAAGATCATAACGATACGCTTTAATTGTTGATGATGAACAACCTTCCTCAACCTCTTTTGCGACTAGGAAATCTTCTAAAAAATCAGAAATTTTGTAATTTTCCATATTATATGGAAATTATCGAGATAATACAAAATATTGTGTATTATGTAGGTATATATTTTATATAGGATTTTATTTTGTTAAACCTTCACCATACCATCCTTGTTTGATGAAAAGATATGCATTCATAGCGGCAGTGGTCGCTTCACCAGTAGCAGTAGTAACCTGTCGGATTCCTCCTGTTACATCTCCTGCTGCATAAATGCCATTAAAATTAGTTTCTTGATTTCTATTAACTCTAATAAATTTATCCTCATCAAGTTCTATGCCTGCTTTTTTTGCTAAATTGCTTTGTGGTTTAACTCCTATTGCTATGAAGAGAGCCTTTACATCAATATTATTAACTTCACCTGTTTCATGATTTTTAATTTTTAACTCCCCTAACTTACCATCCTTAGTTATTGCTTCTTCAATAGTACAATTATACATTGGTACAACATTTGGTAATGAATCAACTTCATCTACGATACATGCTTCTGCTCGCATACAATGACGTCGATGAATAAGATATACTTTTTTTGCCACACCTGAAAGATAAATTACTTCTAGACCAGCAGCATTACCACCACCGACTGTGGCTACTACTTGATCTCGAAATAAAGGGCCATCACAAGTAGCACAATAAGAGACACCATTTCCTACTAAATCAAACTCATTAGACAACCCAAGTGTCATATGCTTTGAACCAGTTGCGATTATTATTGCTCTAGCCTTTTTCTCTCCTTCGTAAGATGTTATTGTCATTTTCTTTGGATTAATTGCTGAGACTTCATTAAAGAAGAAGGTAGTACCCCATTTTTCAGCCTGTTCTCTCATTTTTTCAGTTAATTCAAGACCATTAATACTCATAAATCCAGGGTAATTTTCTATTTTAGGTGTTGTTCCTGCTAAACCTCCAAAACCTTTACCTTCATATAAGGCAGTCTTTAGACCCATCCTTCCAGCATAAATTGCTGCTGTTAATCCTGCAGGGCCTCCTCCAATAATAATAAGATCATATTCGTTTTGTTTAGACAATGCCAATACTCACTTCTTTACGGCTCATTCAATTTTACACATATTAATCATAATAACTGTTTAAATTTTTTCAATTTTTTTTATAGGGTTAAAAGATGATTTCAAATATTGAATAATCCGAAAATTAAATAAGAAAAGATAATCTATATCTTAATTTCTTATTATTTCTTTAATTGCCGAAGATATTTACATGCATTTATTCCCGCACGGCCACCTTCTGCTACAGCAAAAATGACTTGGAAAGCTCCTCCTGTGCAATCTCCTGCCGCATAAACACCTTTAAGATTTGTTTTTTGTTCTTCATCTACTTTAATATTCCCCATTTCATCTAATTCTACTCCCGCCTTTTTAAAAATTGAATTAGAATATATATGTGATAAAATAAATAAACAACTTAATTCAAATTCTTTTATATCTTCAACCTCTTCAGATTCAGTTTTAGTAGATTTACATAAAATCTTTTGGATCATACCTTCTGAATTTGGAACGGCTTCAATTATTTCTAAATTTTCAAAAATCTCTATTCCAGCTTCCTTAACATTATAAACTTTTTCGGGTAATTTTTCTATACCAACATTTGTAATAACACGTACAATACAACCCATTTGTTGAAGACTTAAAGCATCATCCAACATTTCTTCATCAGTACCATATAAATAAACCACTTTATCTTTATAGGATGGTCCATCCCATAAAGCACTATAGGAAATACCAAAACCAATTAAAGAATCCTCTCCTTTTATTATTTCTCTTCGAGTACCACTCCCTGATGCAATAATAACAACATCAGAAGTTATAGTTGCTGTTCTAGTTGAAGTCCTATTTAACCCCATTCCAAGCATCAGTGAAATTGCATCACCATTGATAATTCTTACATTCTCCGAATAACTTTCTACATGGACTCTAAATTTTTTTAACAGATCCCTTCCTTTAATATCAATTTCTCCTGGCCAATTCTGAATTTCTTTAGTTCTTGCTAAAGCAGATGACTCCTTTCCATCTAGAATTATGACATCTCTATTTGCACGAGCACAATAAATCCCCGCAGTTATTCCTGCTGGACCACTTCCAATAATAAGAATTTCGCAATTAAGTTCATCCATAAAATGACCCTTTTAGAATTACATTATTAATTATACAAAATTTGCCATTGGGTTTAATTTTTAATATTCTCTTTTTGCGATTGTATTAAGAATACTGTCCTAATTAATATTATAATTAAATTATGATATAAAATAATGATTATTTTTTGAATAACAAACATTCAAAACTTTTGAATAAATAAAATTCTTATTATTCTTCCCCACATATGGATACTATAAAGATTTAATAATTGCCCCATAAATATTATCCTTAATCCATCTATTTCAAATTCAGGCTGTAAATTTATTGGATCATATTCGTTTCCATCATCTGAGATAATACCAAAAAAACCTCCTTCAAGAGGGACATATGTGATTACTCCAGTACCATAAATTAAATTCTGGTTTGTATTTTGAGAAGGTATTATTTGACCTATAACAAATATAGGAATACCAATACTTGACACTATTAAAAGCAGACTCAATCCAAGGATCAAATATTTTACATTTTTTCGCATATTGAATGACACCTAGTTTATTAATACGACACAAATGTATATAAATAAAATTATCATAAAAGTATAATGCACGTATATTATGTCAAATTTTATACTTTCTTATTTTCTAA
>JBHLNW010000061.1:0-21440 GCA_048941185.1 Promethearchaeota archaeon | reverse complement strand
TGATTGGGAAGAAGTAAATGATACATCTGGGATAAAATATTATCGAATAATTATTGACAATGAAGAAAATCCTTTTGCAACTCAAGGTTTTAAATTTGAAATAAATATTTCAAACACTTATTATGAATTTGGTGATTACTTAATTCCAGGAGATTATTACTTTTTTATATATCCAATTGATAATGCTGGAAATCAAGGAAACCCTGCTTCTGATATTTTTACTATAAAAAGTACAAATACACTCCCTGGAGAATTCCCATGGTGGATCATTGCTGTTGTAATTCTGATATGTGTGGTCGGTTCTATTACGGCGATAGTAATGTTAAGGAAAAAATCTCAAAATAAAATGATTCCCACACGCAAAAAAGTCCCTTTTAAACTAATTCTAGCACATATTGATAAAATTATACCCCCAGAAATAGCTTTGGATGAAATTGAAGTTCAAAATATGTTAACTCAAAAAGAGGAAAATCAACTTTTTAAGGAAAGAATACTCCATAAAACAGATTTAGAAATTAATATTGATGAGATTAAAATTTTGGGAGAAGAATTATTTAGAGAGGGTGCTTATTTAGAAGCAATTAAACAGTTTCAATATGCAAAGGAAGTTCTCTCAAAACATGGTAGAAATGAAGATGCTGCATTATTTTCCGATTTAATAACAGGAATTGAAGGTATAATTGAAGAGCGAGAAAAACGGTTAGAGATTTTAGAAAGAGAAAAAATTGATGGCGATTCCGTGAAAATACTCGAATTGTATTATGACATTATTGAAATATCAAAAAAATTGAGAGATCTTGATGCTGTTAACATGTTCCAATCAGAATTGATTCAATATTTTCAAATGAACAAATATAAATTACTAGATATTGAGAATCATAGATCAAATTTAGAATATGAGGCAGATTCATTATTAAATAATCGTTATTTTGAATTGGCAGCTCAAATTTATGAGAAATGTGAAGAAATTTCCCAATTATTAGTGAATTTGGAAAAAGAAGAAGAAATTGTCAATGTTGAAAAATTTAAAAATAAAAAAAATGAATGCTTAGAAAAATTTTCTTAATACCTTTTATAATCTATTCAAAACCTGGTAAACTTGTTTTATAATTTTTTATAAGCTCAAGCTTAATTATATCCTATTTTTTTAAATCTTCAATATCTAATCAAAAATTTAAATTATTTTTCTTAAAACAAAAAAGAGGATTAAGTATTTTATAGAAAAATAAAATAAAGTGAAATTTAGGAAAGTTTAACTAATTTAAGTTAATATATTCTAAACAGTATTTCCATTGCTTCAGATAAATTTATATAAATGAACACTATGTATTAGTTTAAGGAAGATGTATTTTTCACTATTAAGTTACTTCTAACATAAAAAATGATTGCGTTGGATAGATTTACTTTTATTCTACTTTTAGAAAAAAATCTTAATACACAATTTTGAGGTAAAGAAATATGAAAAAAGTACCAGGCACTTTGTATCATTTTGGCATTACAAATTCTAAAAACGATACTTTAGGAATTAATATTTGGTATAGGAGTGAGTTAATTTTTGAAAAAACTGGAATCCTACAGGGAGAAATTATTAAAACTTTACAAAATTATTTTGAAACTAGAAATTTAAGCATACCAACTAATAGGTTAGCATGGATCGTAAAGGAAGAATTAAATGATTTAGCTCCTTCAAGTGATATTACCTTTATTGAAGGAACGGTATCTGAAATTCTTGGAGAAATTCAAAAAAAGCCATCAGAAGATATTAAAAAAATAGTCTTGATGGGGCTGTCAAATGCTGGAAAAACTTGTATTTATGAACGTGTATTCGAAGGAAAAAAACCTTGGGAATTGATGCAATCTACTGCAACAAAAGGAATAGATTACAAAAAGTATGAAGTTAGCAATTTTTCAAAGCCAATGATATGGGATTTAGGAGGACAACAACAATATCTTGATGAATATCACGGTCCGTTAAAACAGAGTATATTTCAAAAAGCTTCTGTTTTATTATACATTGTTGATGCTTCTGATATAGAGCGTCTTGAAGGTGCTCGATTTGAATTTGAATGGAGCGTAAATCAAATGCTATTATTCAATAAATCTCCAACTATAAATGTTTTTCTTCATAAAATAGATCTGATTCACGATAGAGATGCTTTAATTCCTTATTTAAAAGATTATTTATCTAAAGGTATATCTTATAAAATAAATTTTTATGCAACTTCAGTGTTTGATGAATCATTATTTACAGCATGGAGTGGAATTATTCGAGACATTTCACCCAAATCAACTTTCATTAATTCGATATTAAAGATATTGAAGGAACAAGAGGGTGTTAAAGATGCATTATTAATTGAAAAAACAACTGGACTTGCATGTGGTTCAACATTAAATGTTTCTAATGAGGAGATTGTTATTGGTATGGTTTCCTTATTAATAGTGACTTGTGATAAGGTTACGAAAAACATGAAATTAGAGAACTTTAAAGAATTTAGGTTAAGGACCCCCTCCAATTATTTATTATTAACTGATGTAACTTCAGATTTAATGCTTGTTATTATTTTAGATTCATTGGTTTTTGAACAAAATAGATTAAAAGATATCGAAGAGGTAGGTAAGGAAGTTGGAATGCAAATTAGAGAATTATGGAATGAGTAAGAGGTAGATCGAAAAATGCCAAGAGGTATGTTTTTACTTATACATGATGAGATAATGGGACCAGAGATTAAATGCTCTTTTTATACAGATCCCGTACATTTAAGTAAAGAATTTATATCAAAATTATATATGTCTCATGCGGGATTTGACTCTTCCTCTCATATAGAAATAAAATTTGAAAATTATCGCAGTATTTCATGTTTCACTGGTAATCTTGATCGTAGGAGCCAAAAAGAGGGGATATTGGGAATAATTTTTGATGAAAATGAAGAGTTTGATAATTTGGATTTATTTTTACAACGAAACTTATATGATGTGATAGATAACCCAACTAATGAAAAATTACAAGAAATATTTACGAAAAAACTCCTCAATTATCTTGCTTTAAGCACTCTATTTGAAAAGGTTGAAATTGAAGGCATTCCAGAAATATTTATTATCAATGGAAATGAACAATATAAATCTTGTTTATTAAAAATTGGTGCAACTAATGTTTCAATTTCAAAGATGGCAGATCTATATCAAAAGATCATAAAGAAACAAGCAATTTCTCAATATCAATATGTAAAATTAAATTTAGAAAGTGATCTTGACACATATTTGGTTTTAAAAATTAGTGAACCGATTAAAACTGTCGAAAAAGTAATTAAAACTATAATACCATACTTAGAGAAGTTTAATTATTATTCATTAGAGCTATTAGCATTGTTATTATTGCCATCAATTATAAAAATAATTCCTTCGCATCAAGTAATTTCTAAGAAAGGAATAGATAAATCTAACACATTTATGCAGAACTTACAAAAATCGAGTGATTATTATAAAGAATTTAATAATACCATCTCAAAATTATTAGAAGGAATAGTCTATATTGCTCCCTCCTTATAATTTTCAGTTAAAATTTTTACCTTTTTTTTTAATTCTTTAAAAATCATTGTCCCCATGCCAAAATTTACTTTTTTAGAAAATATTATCACCAAAATTATTTTTTTATTTAAAATTTCGATATATTCTAAGAAAATTTTTTGATGGTGCTTCACTTCAATATACATTTTAGTAATATCTTGAAGTCGTTTTTCCATTCTAACTTCGAATTCTTTGATTATATTAAATAAAAGGTTCGAAGGAATTGAAGCATATATTACCTTTCCTTTTTCCGTAAAAATTGCTATCCCTAGAATATCTCTATCGTCTATACTTTCTCTAAAAATGTTAATAACGTCTTGATAAAATGGAAAAGAAGTAAAGTAAGAAAGATCTTCATCCTTTTCTTGTAACTTTACTTCATCAATATTTTGATAGTACTCCAGTTTATGAAAATCATGGTCTACTACGTGATATCGTTTAATAGCAAAATACTTGTCAATGAGAATTTGAAAACTGTGTCCGCAAATCATTCCTTTAGGAATGCTAATAGTCGTAAGGTTTTGAGTTTGGCTAATTATTTTAATAGGGATTTTCAGGCTTCTTAATGTTTCGCATTTAGGGCATTTAATTTGTACATTTTTGAATATTTCTTCAGAAGATTTATGATCTTCTTCTATTTTTATATCTTTTTCAAATACTGTTTCTGATTTATCTGAATTTAACTTGGTATCAACCACTTGAATTAATGAGGTAGAATCAAAATAACCTTTTTTAATCTTTTCAAGTTCTTGTTTAAGTTTTATATTTTCTAATCGTAAAAAACTCAATTTTTTTTTTAACTCTTGATTAGTTTTTTCTAAATCTTTTAATTGAATTTTTGAGAGTGAAAAGTCATGGTTATCGGATTTTTCAGATAAGGATGCTTCGAACTCCATGATTATATTTTCGAGATGGTCTATTTTATCTAGATAATCACTTATTTCTTTATTCTTTGCCCGCAATTCTGATTTTAACTCTTCAATTTTGTTTTTAGAAGGGTCTTCAATCATTTTTATCACTCTTGTATTTTAATAATTATATTAAAGATGAAATTTCTTATTATGTTTTGTATTTATCTAATGAAAACAAAATTTAAGAAAGTACTGAGGTGATTGAAGAAGCTAAACAGAGTTCAGATGATATTCTTTATAGTCTTTTTAATTTTTTAATCTTTTCTTTATTAACTTTCTTAATTTCCTTTTTTAATAAGGAAATAGCTTGATTTAATTCTGCTTTCTCTAACTTTAATTTTGAAATACCAGAATGATCGATCTTTTTCGTATCATGCATTATTGCCCTTTCAATTTGATTCAATTCTTTATGTTTTGATGCTAACTTAGCTTCCAAATCTTTCAATATCTTGTTATATTCTGCTTTTATTTTATTAATCTCGTCAGGTTTTGATGGATTAGACATAGTTTAACCATAAATAATTTAATTTTCATAGATAACCTTGTCCTAAGTACAATAATGAAATCTAAGATTAAATATATTCTTGTAAAAGCAGTTATTAATATTACTCTAAATATATAAAATGAAAATTACTAATTATTTTTCTCTTCAATTTTTTATTATTTAACATTTTGTTATTTTGAAGGGTTTATAAAAGAGAGATGCAGCCATTTTTTGTAAATTCAAAGATATTGTATTAATATACCTTCATTTCTATTTGTATACATGATAGATTTTAAATGTACATACTTTCAGGAGGAGGTTTATAATATGGAGTTGAATTTCTATAAATTCTTCTCATTATTTCGATAAAACTTCTATAACTATCAGCTCTAAATAAATCACTCCATTCTGAATTTTGAGGATTAAAATTTTGTTGATTATAGATTCTACGTTTCACTGGATCTATTAATGTATCATAAGCTTCCTTTATTTCTATGAATTTTTCTTTTGCCCGAGGATCTGTCTTATTAATATCAGGATGATATCTTTTAGCTAACTTTCTATAAGCTAACTTAATTTCCTTCATTGAAGAATTTTTTTCAATCCCTAAAATTTTATAATAATCTTTATTCTGATTCATTTTCTTTGTTTTAGAAAAAAATAAGAATATAAAAATATATAGTCAATGTTTTATAGAAGCTACAAAATTCTTATTTTAAATTAGCTGTATTTCAATCATTTATCTTTTGAGATATAAAGTAACTGATGAAATTTAAATAAACTGAAATAATAAAACGATTAACCAAAAGTAATCGAAAATCTTGAATTTATCTTCATTCTTTAGTGCAATTATTTTAATTCGTCATTACTAAATTTTCTATCCTTATTACGAGATATTTTAATATTGACCAGAGTAATTCCTAATATTACTAATAATAAGGAAAATGGATATATGAATACGTCGAATTGTTCTTGCAAAAATAGAGCAGAGAGGATAACTCCAAATAATGGCACTAATGTTTGAAATATTGCGGCTCTACTTGCACTAAGACGTTTCACTCCCTCTAAATAGAATGTATAAGCACCCACTGTAGACAAAAAAGCTAAATATATAACCCCAATCCAAATTCGAGGTGGAATACTCAAATATTGCAACGGATTAAGATATTCTGGGCTGACAATTAAAGCTAAAGGAGTAGTGGTTAAAAATCCAAAGATGGATACCCAAGTTATTATCCATAAAGTGCTCGGTTTAGACAGTTCAGGATTTTCATTCACTTTATTCATGAAATGACGGGAGATAACAGTATATGTAGCATAAGCAAAAGCTGCAATTAAGATCAAAATATCTCCCAGTAATCGATTTGAGACTTCAACGTTTGGTGAAAATCCTACAACAAGTATAACAGCAACAAAAGCCATTAATGTTCCAATTATTTTTTTCCAATTGAAAAATTCCGTTTTTAAGAATAAACTAGAAAGAATTACCACCCAAATAGCATTAGTCGCAACCATAATACTAGCATCACTTGCTGCAGTAAAGATTTCACCAACGAGATACCCTGTTTGATAAATAGTAACTGATAATAGCCCCATTGATGCTAAAATTTTCCAATTTTTCTTTGCAAATTGCCAGTTTAAAGTTCCTTCTTTAATTTTAAGAATTATAAAAAAGCAAATTATTGCTAAAAAATATCTAATCGTTGCAATCATAAATGGAGGAATCGTCGATCCATAGAATGGATCTACTATCCATTTACCTATCGGCCAAGTACCACCCCAAATTACCATTGTCAAGATCAATAACAAGTAGGCAATGATTGCTTGCCTTTTTCCTTTTTTTCCTAATGAATTCACTATTACATCTCAAAATTTTATTCTTATTTAAATAGAAAAAAGTATTTGAAAAAAAGAGTTTTATGGTTATTTCTATTTTCCTATCAGATAAATTAATCCATCTGCGATTGAACCACGCCAACATACAAAATCATGCCCTCCTAAAAACTCCACGTAAGAAACTGGATAACCCTTAGTCCTTAGTACATTACGGAAATGACGATTAGAAGTAAAAAGGTTAATAGGTTCATTTTTATCATCTTCAAGTATTCCAACATCAATATAAAATTTTAATGGTAATTTTTTGGTTCGAGCAAATTGATGTATTAGCCATTCCTCTTCCTTTTCATCTTCCATTGTCCACCATTTATCAAGATCTTCAACATCTTTTACCATATTCAACCACTGTTCTTGTCCTGGATACCAACCATAAGCTCCTGACATTGACAATACATTTCCAAAGATCTCGGGATGTTTAAATGCTATAAATGAAGAAGCAATTCCGCCATAACTTGCTCCCGCAATAACAGATTGAGAAGGATTTAATGTTATTTTATAATTTTCACGAGCCCAAGGTAGTAATTCTTTAATTATATATTCTAAAAACTTTGGATTAGGTGGTAATTCACTGGATCTTATGGCTGTATTTGTTGGTAGGAAATTTTCTACTAAAACAGCAACTAAGGGAGGGATTTTTTCATCTGACATTAAATTATCTAAAGTAGCAGATACTCTAGCAATCTCTTCAAATAGTATTCCATCAAAAAGTAAAAGAAAATGATAAGGAGGATGCTTTTTAGAATAATTTGGAGGAGTATATGCTAAAATTTTACGAGATTTTTTTAAAATTTCACTATATAACAAAAATTCTTCTATTTTTCCTCTTTCAATATTTAATCTTTCACCATACCAAGGTTGTAATGGAGCATCAGGGCATTCAAATTCATTTAATGGAAGATAGAATCCATTTACTTTAAGTTTTTGGAGATGTGAGTTGAATGGGTCAGAAAAAATCAAATCTACATGTTTCAAGACATTTTCTTCTGGATTTTTTGGTTCAGATGGATTATTCTTGCTATATAGATATGTATCACGTATACCTTTAGCTATTTTATAAGATTTATAATAAACATTAGTGTCTTCAATTCTTTCAAGTAGTCCTTCTTTCATATCATCTCTTACAAATGTATTAAAAACAAAAATATTTTCTCCATCTTCATCTCCTCTAACTATAAATGTTATTAAGTAATTTTCATTGTCTCCTTCAATCTTTTCAAAAATAGGAGTTCCTTTTTTTTTCATCTCTTCCCAAAAGTCTGAAATAGCTTTAATCCTATGGACAGCAATATCTTTTTGGAGCTTTGAGATTGTAGGACTAATTAAACTTGATTCATAATTCAAATCGGACATGATTTCTAATAAATCTATATAATGAAATAAATTATAAACTTTGCAGTAGAAATAGTCTGACCACCAATATCTAAACAAATCAAGATATTTGAAAAAAATTTTTATTGGATTGGTCTCATTTCTCTTTCTTCAATTTCCTTTTTTTGAAATTTAAATAAATTGGAATAGTAATAGCCATAATTATCAATATCACTATTAAGGCAATTACATCATAATAAATACAAATGCATGCTCCTGAAACATTACTCGGATTCTTAAATAAAATAATATCCCATCTATATGCACCTGAACGATCTATTATTAAAGTTCCGCAAAGGTAAAGATTGTTCAATGTATCAAAAACAACTCCAGCTGCACTAGCAGAACTACATGAAGTACATAATTTTTCCCATAAAAACTCACCAGAATTATTATACTTAATAATAAATATTGCAGTACAACTCATATATGCTCTAATGCCATCAAAGAGAGTATAATCAATACAAGGACCCTTTGAAAGGTGTTCTCCAACACAATATACATTTCCATATGAATCTATCGACAATTCATCACAACCAGTAAATGTGTTTGAAATAGTCCATAGAATTTGTCCAGAACTATTGATTTTAATCAATTTGTCCGAAAATACACTAAAAATGTTATTTTCAGAGTCAGCTGCTAAAGAAAGTGGAATTGAATCATAACCAATAATACTAATATTCCATAATTCAATACAGAGGGAATTAAGCTTTACTAAATATGAAGCAAGGCTATAAGGTGCTTTCGCTAATACATATAAGTTGTCAAAATCATCAATTGTAATGTCGACATATTCAATAGGTTCTGATGTTCCCCATGTGAAATTCCCTAATTGAGATCCAGAACTATCAAATTTGGCAATGAAAATTCCATAATCATCTGTATAAGAAGCAATATAAATATTATCTAATGAATCAATTTTAATAGAATAACGATATTTAGATAACGTAAATGCGCTAAAAGTAACATTCCATAAAATATTTCCATTAGAATCACATTTAATTAGGCCTTTATTTCTAGCAATATAAAGATTATCTGATTTATCTATAACTATACTTAAGTGACCTCTATATTCTGTATCATTTATATCCCAAATTTGAACCCATATTAAACCTCCCGATTTATTATATTTTAAAAGGCAAATATCTTGATCGTTATCTTTCTCTACATGACCTACAATATATAATGTATCATTAGAATCAATAGCAATATCTGAAGCATAATCCATATCTTTTGTCCAAATCTGTATCCAACTACTTTCATCACATTTGATTCTTGGATTTATGCTTGAAAACATTAAAGCAAAAATAAGTGCTAAAATGCTAATTTTATTCTTTTTAAATTTCATAAATTGAAATACCCTCCAAAAGTGATTCGTATATCATTTATGCTTATAACAATATAAAATTTTTTTTTAAGGGATTATCTTGTCAGAATATATTAAAATAAGTCATTTAGTACAGTTTTTAAGCTTCTTCATACCATTTACTAATTAAATTGCGTTTCTTAATATATCTAAGAAGGTAAAGAGCCAAGATTAATGTAATTATCGTTTCAATAAACCATATAAGTTGATATACTGTTAAATCCGCTTCAAATTGTATAGGACCAATACTTATAGTACCATAATTTACAATAGAATATAAGATAAAATCAGGAGATTGCACTATTAAAGGAAAAAATATTTGTATATATTCATGAGCAGGTAGATCGAGTAAAAGATGGGTTAAACCTCCAATAAACGCTGAATAACTTGCAACAACAAAAAAACTTTTATCAAATTTCTTTTTTTTAAAGTAATCCCATTCATCCAAACCATAGAATTTCAAGGGTTTGTATATTTTATTATTTTTCTTTGCAATATTTGCGATAAATGGGCCAATATATCTAGAAAATAGTATTGTAAGAAATATTGTCAACGGAATTGTAAAAATTAATAGCCCTAATAGACTATGAGTAAAATGTCTAAAATCAAAAGGTAGAAAGGGATTAAAGAATAAATTAAAATCAGGAACTAAGGTACTGATGCATAAAGCAGTTCCATCAAACTTCTTTGGGTATTTTATCTTTAATAACAATCCAGGGGCTTGGTGAGAAAATATACTGCTCGGCATTGAACTAATTTATAGCTTGTAATCTTATGATTTTCATCTAATTATTTGGATAAAATATATCTTATTATTATATTTTGTAATAATGTAACAAATCCCATAAACCTATTTTGCAATTGCTTTTCTTCCATTAATAAAAATCATTGCTTTCTGCCCCACATTTCTACCTTGATCATAATTGTCAGCAAATGAGCATGACACTCTCCAACCAGTTTTTAGAAAGAATAAAGGCACAGATTTTATATCAAGACCCCATTTAATATGTCTAGAAAAAGGACCACCTAAAATCCCATTTGAGGAGTAAGGAAATGAATACCATCTTGATGATTGCATAATATCGATGAAAATTTCACTTTCTTCTGAACTCATTTTAGCCAATTTTGACACTAAAGAAATAAAAACATTTTGTTCTATATAATATGCAAAACCTTCCAAAATCCAAAAAGTTGGAATATTTTTTGAAAAATTTGTGTCCATTAAAGATGATATCCATCTAGAATCAGAAAGATCAGAAGATATACGATTAAGATTACATAGAGGTTTTTCATTTTGTAAAATTTCTTCCTTATAGTGGATAAGATTAGGAAAATCTATCTCATACACTGTATGATTATTTATAAGAAGAGGTTTAAATCGGTATGCCCGCGTATCTAAACCTGCCCCTAACAGAACTATTTGCGATTTTTTATGAGTATTGCACCATGAAGTTAACAAATTGTTTTCAATATAAAACGATCGTACTATAGGATAATCCATTTCAGAATATCGTATATGATCATTTAAATATTCTCTCAAATCACCCGCAAGGCGCTCTGCTAGTGGATCAAAAATAAGGGGATCTGAAGTATTGGATTCTTGAGCACGATAATAAGCCATCAGACGAGCAGTGAACGGTAAATCCAGAAAAGATTGATTATTCTTTTTTTGTATTTGATTTATAGGCAAATTTATTTGTTTTAAACCCCAATTAATAGTTGCTGGTTTTTTTTTTAGTTTCTTTTTCGTTTCTAATTCTATGTCTTTACTTAGGTAAGGCTTATTTTCTTTTAATGATGCTAGAGTTCTTGCTATCTCCACTGTCGTAAAAGGAATAATTCCATCTGATTCAATACGAGTAATAATTAAATTCTTATCGTCTTTAACGCTTAAAATATGACCTTCCCCCATGAGTGAACTTGCTATTAATCTATCACTTGTAGATACCCTTATTAAATATTCAATTCCACAAATTTTAAAGGTTTGATGCTTCCTAGATTCCCAAATAGTAAAAAGGCTAGAAATATCATCATTAATATCCCAATTATCTGTTGAATATACTAAATCGGTTCCCTCCCCAATAATAGCAACTGAAATAACAAAAGGAAGAATATTTTTTAATTTCTCAACTGCAATGACATATTCTACTGGCATTTTAAAATTATATTTGATCTCGAGGCATTAAATTCTTAATTTAATATATTAATCTAAGCTAATTTTAACTTTTCGAAAATCCTCCATAATGAAATTCAATCTCATAATTAAGATTCTTTACTTCGCAATAATTCCTTATTTCAAACTTAAGTTTATTCCAGTAACTTTGATCTTTTTGGATTTCTTTATATTTTGACAGTAATTCAGGATAATATTCTTTAATTATCTTCATTATTCTGGGAATATTATGTGGCCTAAAATTTAAATTCTCAAAACTGAAACGATTAGAATAATCAATAATCTCCTCTATTATTGCTTTATAATTGGTAATTTCCGGAAAATAAGGTGAAATAAAGGTATATGTTTCAATCCCAGCTTTAGAAATTTCTTTGATTGCATTCAATCGATCTAAAGGTTTTGATGCCGCTCGTTCAATTATTCTTGCGAAACTCTCATCTAAAGTGTTAATTGAAATGCCTACTCTAATTTTTTTAAATTTTTTGAATAAATCAATATCTCTAACAACTAATTTCGATTTAGTAAGAATAGAGATCTCTGCTTCAGTCCCAATCAGCTTTTCCAGAATTTTGCGAGTGTTCTGATATTTCTTTTCTAAGGGTAAATATGGATCTGTTACTGAACTTAGCAAAATTACTTTTCCGTTATATTTCTTAGGTTTAATTTTGTTTAAATCAAAGTTTTTTATATCTAAAAACTGTCCCCATTTATCTCCCTTGTGTCCTGTAAATCGTATCATGAATTCAGCATAACAGTATATACAGCCATGTTGGCATCCTGTATATGGATTTATAACATAATCAATTGAGGGAATATTACTCTTGGTTATGATACTTTTTGCTTCTCGAAAGTCAATTTTCATTTTTTTATCTCAAACGGGATATATTAAACAATTTATCTTAGGCAGTTTAAAAAATAACCTACTTTAAAATGAAAAAAAAAATAAATTAAATTCCTATTAGTTGCCTTTGAAGTTGGGTTTTCTCTTCTCAAAAAAAGCCTTAATACCTTCTTGAAAATCATTAGTTCCGGCACACTCTACTATATTCTTAATCTCTATCTTTATTTGTTTTTCTAAATCATTTGCATATGAAGTTTCAATCATATCACGGGCTTTTGTGAACGCAATAGGAGCAAATTCACTCAACTTAGTCGCAATCTTTTTTGATTCGGTTAAAAGAGAGTCTATGGAATCAAATACTCTAGAGACAAAATTGAATTGTAAAGCTTCTTCAGCTGTTAAAATTCTATTTGTAAGAATCATATCTTTACTAATTGTTAATCCGATAATTTTAGGCAAATGATAGGTTAAACTACTATTAGGAGAGAGACCTAAACCGGTGAATGCACTCCCGAATTTTGCATTTCTTGAACATATTCTTAAATCACACGAGCTTGCTAGACCCAAACCTGCTCCAAAGCATGCACCATTAATTACAGCTAATGAAGGAATGTTTATTGATTTTAATAATTTTAACCCTGCATGAAATTTTTCTGCTAATTCATTCATGTAGACACTCGGATCTTTTGCCTTTTTAAACTCATTGATATCACCACCTGCGCAAAATGCTTTCCCCTTCCCAGTAATTAAAATTGTTTTGATCTCATTAGTATTACTTATATATTGCAAGCAAGAATGTAGATCTTCAGCTAATTGCATATTTAAAGAATTTAGACTATTTGGCCTGTTTAAATAAATAATAATATATTGTTCTAATTTCTCTAATGTGATTGTTTCATACTCAGACATCGTTATCAACTTTTAAACTTAAGTTAATAATTTATATGTTAAGGCAATGTATTTAAATTAAGTAGTTTGAGAAATTGTATCATAAAATTTGGTAATGCATCCCAAGATGGAGCTGTTACTAAATTATCTTGTGTATAGGCAATATTAGGTGGATAATCATCTTCTATTACTGCTCCTTGTAAAGTACACTCAAGAGCTATAGATGGATAAGGATATATCTTCTTACCTTTTAAAAAGTCACCATTTTTAGAAGTTTTATTAGCATGAGCTAGAATTTGTGGACCATGGCATATAGCTCCGATTGGTTTATTTTTCTCCATAAAGTGAGATACAAGTTTTTGAACCTCAGGAATTAATGACAAATACTCGGGAGCTCTTCCACCAGGGATAATCAATCCATCGTAATTTACAACTTCTTTCTCTAAATTTTCCCAATCAAAATCATCATTTAATCTGTAAGGATGTCCAAGTGATTCTGAGTAAGTAACAGGTTTTCCCTTTAACGCTAAATCCCAGTCTTCTATTGAAAGGTAATGGATCGCTGTTTTTATAAAATTACCCTTTCCTCTACCTGGACAGATGATTTTAACTTCGCATCCAAACATGGAGAGAACAGAATAGGGTACCATTAATTCATAATCATCAACATAATCTCCTGTTAAAATAAGTATTTTTTTGGTCATAAAGTCACTTCTGATAAAACATTTAAAAAAATTGTTAGTGTAAACCAGATCCACTCAAAATATTTCAATTAGTCATCAGATCAAGTCTGATTGTTATATTTTTTCTTTCCTTGATAATAGAATAGTAGAACGAATAAATTAGTTGATAAATGAAAAATCCAAGGATATAATAACCCTAATTGTATTAAGGCAAGGGAGTATATAATAGAAGATATGAGTGTGGAAATTACGTGCCCCCAGTTCTGGGATGTAGAGAAATGAACTAACCCAAAAATAATCGAGATAAAAATAATACTCAAATAATACTCCCAATTAAAATAATATGTTAAAACACTAAGTAGAAGAGTTCTATAAATCAGTTCTTCAATGAAAGCTACGAGTGGAAAGAGAATTATTAAGAGAATTATCTTTCTATAATTCAAATTCCTGGTGAAAAATTGAAAGATCTCATCTCCTCTTCCCTCTTCTAGGATCTTTACATTTCTTGAAAAGTAGATCTTTATTCCTATTAATTTTAGCAAAATAATCGAGAAATAAATTAAAAATAGAATAATATTGTGGTTATGGTTTATTCCAACTAAACTATCAAATGGAATAAATATACTAATTGATGTATTATAAAATAAGATAACATTTGCGTATAAAGAGAATGGGATGAGAAAAAGTAATATGTATAAAAGCTTCTCTTTCTTAGTAAACCCATTTTTACGCTCCGTTATTAATTTAGCAAGTATAATCGAAAAAATTGCTATACATACCGTAAAAAGAATTATAATATTATCAAATGAAGAGAAGAAAAACCAATATATAAAAATCAAAAAGATAATTGAATTGTATATTATACTGTTTTTTATTCTTGTTTTTACAAGATTCTCGTCATACGACATTTAAATGATGTTAATTGTAATTAGATTGAAATTATAAATATTAATTCAACTTAAAATCTTAATAACATATTTTATAAATTCTGATATCAGATGGATCTTACAAATAAAATCGAGACTAAAAGGCTTATTTTAAGATTATGCAAGCTCGATGATTTTGATTTTTTTATAGAAATAATTAACGATGATTTAGTTTCTGAAAACATAAAATACTTTATTAGCCAGATAGATTTGAAAAAACCAAAATTTCTATTTCAATCAATTATCGATTCTCTTAAAACCCCAGATCCAATACTTTTATTTATAATTATAAAAAAAGACATGGGAGATTGTATCGGTTCCTGTGGATTGAAATTTTTACCAGATCATAATGAAGCGATATGCTTCTATTCATTGCTCTCAAGATATAGAGGGTTTGGATTTGCTATAGAAGCAATGAAAAAGCTTATTGAATATGGATTTTTAGAATTAAAATTATCTAAATTATCTACATATACAATTCCTAAAATTTCAGTTATATGGAAAGTTGCTGAGAGAGTTGGGATGAAATATCTAGGGCATATTCAAATTAGTGATTGTCAGTCTAAACTTATGTATTTTTCAATAGAGAAAAATGAATTTGACGTTCAATACTTCATTTAGGATATCCAACGGGAATAATATAAAGAGGTTCGATTTTTTTGGGAACCTCAAGAACTTTTTTTACTTCATCATCTTCAAAAGCTCCAACAGGTACTGAAGCTAAACCTAAAGCAACTGCCTCTAAGTGAATATTTTGTGCACAATGTCCAACTTCAATATATACATATCTAACACCTCTTTGTCCATATCTCCATGTAGTTCTTGAAAATTCAGCACAAATAATTATATTTAAATATGCTTCAGCAATAAAATGTTGATCCAAGGATGCTCTCGCAAGTTTCCTACTTAAATCCTCATCAGTAATCAATTTTAACACATGTTTCTTTACATTATAATTAAAATACCCCTTATTTTTGAGAAGAGCGAAGATTTCTAAGGGATATGTTGCTCCCGCTGAAGGTACTGTTCGTTTTTCACCTTTTTTTCCCTGTGTTGCCCAAAGAATTTGTGAAACTTTTTCTATTTCTATCACTTTATCTCGAAAGTTCCTTACACTTTCGCGTTTATAAATACATTCTTCAAGGCTTTTTGAACCTATCAATTCCGGTTTTGGAAGTGTAATACTCATTATTTCACCTATTTTTAATTAAACCATAATTTTAGAGTATCTTGTATTAATCTTTATTTTTATGATAATAAGAACCTTTATTTTTAATAATAATAATGTATTCGTATGGCATCAAAACCTAATTTGAAAGAAATGTTCCAAGAATGGAATCAATTAAATTCTCAAGCCCAGGAATCTATGGGAAATTTTGATTTCGATACTATTAAAAAAATTAGAATAGACCAGAAGAAGCTTGAAGATACGATCTTTGAAATCCTAAAAGAAAATGCTCCAAAAGATATTAAAGAAATTCTACCCGAGGATTGTGGAGAAATGGAAGTTGGTTATGATACAGAAGGAGAAACGTTTTACTTTGTTATGATTGATGAAGAAGATAGTACCGACGAAGATGTAAAGCTCAATGCTATTACAATTGATATCAATAAAAAAATCTCATTGATTGAAGATTTTGAAATAGAATAGCTTTTTATTTTTAATCTATTTTTTATAAAGTTAAGATTAGTTATTTAAAATAACTAAATTTTGCATAAAAAATTATAAAAGAAAGAAATAGATGATTCAAATTATTTAAAATTTGTCTGAATCATCATACCATTCAGGAAACCATTGATAATGTTCTTTTGGAAAAGCTTTCTGTAGCCCTTCATAATTTGCTTTCACTAATACTATCTTACCTTGTCTGTCCCTATGGCACACAATTAATTTTTGATTTTCTAATGTCTCAAAAATCTTTCTTATTGTAGAGCGACTTCCTCCTCCAATATCCTCTCTTACATCATCTGGAGTCATGTATAAACCTGGATTAATTTTATAATCATTAGCTATCACTTTTAAAATGTTTTCTTCGTTTAATTCTAGACCACTAAATTTAGATTGCTTATTTGATATTAATGGGGCATTCACATCTTCATCCCACCTTAATCTAATCGAACTATTATATCTAGGAAGCATAGCACTAAAGCGATAAATAATCATTTTTTGAATTTCAGTTGTTCCTGCTACTATCTCCCCAATTTTTGCATCACGCAAAAAACGTTCAGCAGGCAAAAACCTTGTTAAGCCATCTCCTCCTAAAATTTGAATAGCTTTCAAAGCACAATCTCGACCAAATTCGGTGGTCATTAATTTTGCAACCGAGGCTTCTACCATTGGTTCCTTCCCTTCATCCAATAGTTTTGCAACATAATAGGCAAATGTTCTCGCGACCTTATATTTAGAGATTATTTCAGCTATACCTGCTTGAACACCAGGGAATTGGTTGGTTGTACGATTAAATTGGACTCGTCTTTGAGTGTGATGAAAAAGCAACCTAATCATATCTTCGAATGCTCCTCCAAAAACAGCAGATCCAATTAATCTTTCAAAATTTAATCCCGCCATCATAACATTCCAACCTTTTCCTACAGCAGCAATACGGTTTTCATCGGGAATTCTTACGTGATCAAAATCTACATATCCATTTGGTACGTTATCAAGTCCTATTAATGGATTAATCTTCTCTAATGTAAAACCAGGAGTACCTTTTTCAACAATAAATGCTGTTATATGTCCATATTGTTTCCGTATAGCAGAGTCATCACTAGTTTTAGCATAAATAAAATATCTATCAGAAACACCTGCTCCTGTAATGAATCTTTTTTTTCCATTTATTATCCATTCATCTCCTTCCTTTTTAGCTGAAGTAAAAACATTAGCAGCATCAGAGCCCGCAAAAGGTTCTGTTATGCACACAGCACCTAATTCTTCACCCTTAGCTAACTTCGGAAGCCATTTTCTCTTCTGTTCTTCGGTTGCATACCTCAGAATTTGCTCCATTCCAGCCAACATACTTACTGTGAAGACATGACCTACGGAATAAAGTCTTCCTAGTTGTTCTGCAACAATACAACTTCCTGTAGCTCCTAATTCCAATCCTCCATATTCTTTAGGAATGCCTGCTCCAAAAAATCCTCCCTCTGCCACTTTTTTCACGAGTGGCCAAGGGAATTTCTTTTTCCAAAAATAATATTCCGCTTCTTCAATATTATTATCTACAAACTCTTTTACTCTCTCAGAGATTTTTAATTGGTCTTCTGTCCACCAAAAAAAAGGTTCAACCATTTCTTATCCTCTCATGTTTAGTTATCTAATTTTTTTATTAATAATTGGATAAAGAGTATATAGAATATCAATTTTCCATATTAAGAAGATTAAAAATTCGAACTTTTTCAAAAAGATAAAAATAAATAACTACACGAAAATTATTATTCTATACTTAAATGAAGGGCTGAATTCATTATAGGCAGACCCTTCAATATAATAAAAAAAAGTGATTTTGAAATTTCAACACCCGCATCTTTAAGAATAGGTCCACGGACAACAAACACTCTTGCCAAGAAATGGTATTTAATTATCTATCTTGCAACAATTGTATTATCTGCTCAACCCGCTTTTATATGGATATGGTATTTTTGGCAATTCTTTCCAATTCTTGATTTAATATTTTATATTCTTTTTCCTTTTACATTCTTTTCTGGAATCATAATTCTAATAATCAGTTCAGCTATTGTAGCAAGAATCTTTTTAATATTTATAAATTTAATTCATAAACCACGCGAAGGTGTCTTTTTAAGAAATAAAAGAAATAAAGACTATTGTTATTGGAGTTTAAGGGCAGTTATGAGAAAATGGCCAACTTGGTTGGCACGACAATTATCATTACCTCTACTTGAAACCTTGGTTTTGAAAATTCTCGGTTTAAAGACTTCTTTTTCTAACTCACTGCATGAGGGTTGGATCGATTGTGAATTTGTTGAATTTGGCAAAAATATAAGAGTTGGTCAAGGAAGTTTTGTAATTTCAAATATTATTCTTAAAGATAAATTAATCATTAAGAAGGTTTCCATTGAAGATAATGTTATCATAAGTGCACATTCTATTGTATTACCTGGTACAATAATTGAATCTAATTGCATTTTAGATGCTATTTCTATGACTATGATTAACCAGAGATTAGAAAGTAATTCAAGGTATCGTGGAAATCCTGCCAAAAAGATTGAAGATGCAGAAATCTTCAATAATTATGAACAATTAAAAGATTCTATTTTTGATAAGAAGATTACAGGAAGATTTGACAAAGAAAATCTTAGATCACACTCAAAAGAAATGAGAGTTCCATTTCACTTCTATATTATTTCAGGATGGATTATAGTCGGATTTTCTTTTATATTGCCTGGATTCTTATTTATTTTCTTTCTCTTTATTATTTTAGTGCCTAATCTCTTCTCAAATCCCTTATTTTTAAATACACTTACAGAACCTAATTTAATTATACTATTAATTCTCACTCCACTAATTATGATTGGGATCTATCTCCTGCATTTATTCTTTGTAGCATTATTTACTAAGTGGTTCTATAATATCGTAGACAAAAGAGGACCTGCCCATGGTGTATTTGATCGAAATTTAGATGAAAGTTCTCATGTGTTAAATTATTATCATTTTGGATCATTTTTATTTAAATACCCCATTTTTGCTTTTATTCGGTCTCCATTTCCTTGGCTTCTAAATTGGGAATTAAGATTCATAGGCTCGAATAAAGTTGGAAAAGGAACTGTATTCGAAGATACTTTTTTCCATAGTCATATTGATTTTGGACATAATTGCTATATAGGGACATTTTCTCATATAAGTAATCATGTGGTAGACGGAGTTTATGGAGAAGAAAATTTAACATTTTTTGGTGTGGATATTGGAAATAATTGTGTCTTTAGTTTATCTAATGGTGCTATGCCTGGTTTAGAGATGGAGGATAATTCAACAATTCTCCCTCTATCTGCCACAATGAAATATGATAAAGTAGGAATGAATGGAATCTATGGGAAATTTCCGGCAAAAAAACTGGGATTAGAAGATATTCAAGAATTCACAGGAGGGGATTATAATGGAGAATAAATCAATTAAAGAAGAAAATGAAAATAGTACATTAATTGATATAACGAAATTACCAATAACAACTAATGGATTTAAATGGACTATTACTTCTACTTTTCTTTACTTGTTTTTACACTTTTTTTCGCTTATTATGCCTACAGTTATGATATTAACGTTCTTTAGCTTTGCAATGGATTCTAATATTTTTCATTGGAGACTATTACTAATTTTCATAGATGTTTTGGCATGGTGGGGTTCTTATCTTCTTGTTAGTTTGCTATTAGGGAAATTAACATTGATTATTCTTAAATTAATTCATAAACCCGTTGAAGGCCTCTTTAGAATTGAGAGAAAGAATCGGGATTATTCCTATTTCTGTTTTAGAGTTACCGTTAAAAAATTCATTTTCTGGATTTGGAATAATTTTTGTTTTCCTTGGGTTAGTAATTTCGCTTTCAAAATGTGTGATGTTTCAGCAGATTTTAAAAGCACTATGTTTGACGGTTGGAGTGATGTAGAATTTATTGAATATGGGAATAATATCATGATTGGGCAAGGAGCTCAAATATTTTCAAGTATTATTCTCAGAATTGAGAATAAGGACTATCTTTTAATTAAAAAAGTTATTATAGGTGACCATGCAGTTCTTGGAGGAAATTCTATTGTAGCACCTGGTACAATAATAGGAAAGGGGACAACGCTAGGTGTATGGACAATCACTCATGTAAATCAAATTTTAGAACCTGATTGGATTTACTTTGGGTCCCCCGCCCGTAAATATCAACCAACCCAAAAATTGATTGAAGAAAGTAAAAAAAAAGCGATGAGAAGGATAGTAGATACAGGTGAAAAAGTACATTATGATATAAATCAATTTTCAGAAAATCAAAAATAATTTAGACAAATTTTATTATTTTTTAAAATGTTTATCACTATATCTCACTAGCACTACTTCGGTCTTTCTTTTAATCTTTTTAACGCCTTACGCTCTAATAACTTTGAATATGTTTCCCACTTATCTTGTTCTCCTGGTTTTTTCCTTTCTATAATAAATCGACAATGAGTAGCACCAGCAGGAATTGTGTGCTTAAATTCTACTTGAAATTCAGACTTAAAAATATTATCTCTAAAATAATTGATGATCCCTTGGACTAAATATCTCTGCACTCTACAATCAAAAGCAGAATAAATATCTTGAAGGGGACACCATAAAATGTTAAATGAACATGTATCTTTATT
>JBHLNW010000005.1:0-78307 GCA_048941185.1 Promethearchaeota archaeon | reverse complement strand
CTTGAAAGGATAGCAATGCCATATTATGAACGGACAGATATACGAGATTTTTATATTAATCCAATAAAATGGTTGAGAGAACAACCATATCTTAAATGAGGTGAAAGCATGCCTACTATTGATTTAAAAATTGAAAGATTAGAAAAGTTAGTTGGAAAAAAATTAGATTTAAAGGAATTAGAATATGATTTGCAATGGATAGGATTAGATTTAGAAGATATTAATTTAGAAGAAAAAAAAGTTAAAGTAGAATATAATCCAAATAGACCTGATTTTTCTAGCCCAGAAGGAATTGCGAGAGCACTTAAGGGATACTATGAATTAGATCTAGGGCTTCCTTCATATGAGATCCTTAAAGGAGAATATATATTGAATGTTGATCCTAGTGTAAAGAAAGTGCGACCTTATATTGTTTGCGCGATTATTCGAGATATTGATTTAGATGAGGATGAAGTTGCTACTCTAATGAACATCCAGGAACAATTACACTGGGCAGTAGGAAGGGATAGAAAGAAAGTAGCTATTGGAGTCCACGATTTAGATAAAATTGTACCTCCTTATAGATATACTGCCGTAAAGCCAGATTCAGTTAGTTTCGAACCTTTACATGGAGATGGATATCCAATGAATTTAGAAGAAATATTATTATTGCATGAGAAAGGGATTGAATATGCTCACATTTTAGAAGGAAAGGATGTATATCCCATAATTTTTGACAGTAACAATGAAGTCCTTTCTTTTCCACCTATTATTAACGGCATACTTACAACTGTCACAGATGATACAAAGAATTTATTTCTAGATTTAACTGGAACTGATTTTAATGCAGTCAATCTAGCGTTGAATATTTTATCTACAACATTAGCAGACATGGGTGCAAAATTAGAAAGTGTAAAGGTAAACTATCAAGGGGAAAAAGAAATTTATACTCCTAATTTGGATCCTAAAAAATGGGAAGTAAATGTCGATTATATAAATAATGTAATTGGTTTGAAGTTATCAGTGAAAGAAATGATACAATGTTTTCAAAAAATTAGGATGGATGCCATCAAATCTAAAAAGGAAAATTATTTGGACATTTTAGTTCCAGCATACCGTGGCGATATTATGCATCCAATAGATTTTACTGAAGAATGTGCGATTGGATATGGATACTTTAATTTACCATTAACTATTAGAGAGGGTGGCATAGGAGCATATCATCCCATAGTGGAATTTTCGAATAATATAAGAAAAATAATGATTGGAGCAGGATATTTAGAAATTGTAAATTTTCTACTAACAAGCTCAGAAAAACAGTTTGAACTTATGAAACAAGATTATGATAAAAAAAATATTGTTGAAATAGCTAATCCAGTTTCAAAAGAATACAATACAACTAGAAAAAACATATTGCCCCAGTTGATGGAAACTTTACTATTAAATCGATCTGAAGAGAAACCATTAAGAATTTTTGAAGTAGGTGACATAATATTATTAGACTCTGATGAGGAAACTGGTGCCAAAAGGGAAGTTCATCTTTCTGCAGCTACCTATCATGAAGAGGCTGACTTTACAGAGATCAGATCTACTTTGGATTTTATTATGAGTGCTCTTGGATACAAGAACAATTTTGAGATAAAGCCTGATAAAAATATCAGTTATATCGATGGTCGTTATGGGATTATTTATTTGAATGGAAGAAAGATTGGAGAGATCGGTGAAATTAATCCTGATGTATTGATTAATTTCAAATTGGAATTTCCAGTTGCGGCTATGGAATTGAATTTAGAATATTTTTTTTAAAGTAAATTTTATATTTCTTTATTTCTAATTAAAGGTGGTTGTAATCTTGTTTAAAGAAAATAAAGTCTTTAATAAGGAAGTAAAATTATATAGGAAAAAAATAGATAAAATAGATAATAAAATCGTTAAATTTTTAAACAAACGGGGTCAACTAGTGAACCTATTAGGAGAAATTAAAAATAAATATAAGGTAGATATTTATCAACCTGAAAGGGAAGAAGAAATCATTGAGAGGATGAAGATTAAATCTAAAGTACTAAGGAATACAAGCATCGAGTCTATTTGGAAAGAAATTATTAAAGGGTGCAAATTTCTCCAAGCTGTGGACATTCCAGAGAAAAAATATTAGAAATTTGATTTTTAGAAACTTTTTTACTTCACAAAACATATATTAATATACTTTATAACAAGAATTTTTAAAATATTTATCTATAGAAAAATGGTTTAGTTTGACATGGCAGGGAATATACGGTTTGATGGAAGGAAATTTGATGAATTAAGGAATTTTCAAGTTAAAAGAAATTATCTTAAATATCCTGAAGGTTCAGTATTGATTACTCAAGGTGGTACAAAAATAATTGTAACAGCATCAGTTATTGAATCAGTTCCACGGTTTTTAATAGATACTGGAACAGGATGGATCACAGCGGAATATTCTATGTTACCAAGAGCAACTCAAGTAAGAAATCAAAGAGAAACTTATAGGGGCAGATCGATTGAGATACAAAGGTTAATTGGCCGAAGTATTCGCGCTGCTTTTAATTACGAGAAACTAGGGGAACGAACAATAAAAGTGGATTGTGATGTAATTCAAGCTGATGGAGGAACGAGATGTGCATCTATTACAGGGGCATTTATTGCGGTTTTTGATGCCATAAACTATCTCTACAACGAACAGCTTATTTATGATTTTCCAAATTATAAATTAACAGCTGCAGTGTCTTTAGGTATTAAAAACAACCAGATTCTATTAGATTTAGATTATAGTGAGGATTCAAAAGTTGATGCTGATTTTAATTTGGTCATGAATGAGGACTCAGAGATTATTGAAATCCAAGGAACTGCTGAAGGTGCTACTTTTACAAAAGAAAGACTAAGAGAAATAATGGAAATTGGAGAGAGAGGTATTATGGAATTAATAAAAATTCAAAAAAAAGAATTAAACTTATAGTAATTTTTATAATTTTATCTTTTTTAGAGAAATTTAATATTATTAAAGACTTCTATTGTTTTTAACATTACAGCTTTTATTATTTGTTTAACACACTTCTATTCTTTAGAACAAATATTATAAAGGATAAAATCTGATTCTATTAAACAAATAAATAATTCTAGAAATCTAAATATCGTTTGAAATCTTTTTGTTTTTTAGTGAGCTTCAATTCCTAATTGTTCTGGATGTTTTTGAAAGTATTCTACACCATCCTTGATTATATCAATTAACGATCTTACTGGTCTCCATCCAGTTTCTTTTAAGATTTTATCATTTCTACCAATTAATAATGGAACTTCACTGGGACGGATTCTTTCTTTATTCACAAATTCTTTTGCAGAAATATTAAATATTTTCTTCGCAATTTTAATATAATCCACAACTGTAATTCCCTTTCCAGAACATACGTTATAAGGATCCCCATATTTTTTCTTTTCGCTAACTAAGATATATGCATTGACAGTATCTTTTACATGGGTAAAATCTCGGATAGCATTAGGATTCCCAACAATGATGTTATCTCTTTTTTTTTGTAGAATTTCAACAATTTGTCTATGTATTACACTTGTGACAAATTGAATTCCTCTCCGTGGACCTTCATGATTAAATCCTCTAGTAATAATACTAGGAACATTATAAGAATTATGATATAACCAAGCTATATGTTCTGTGGCAACTTTAGATATCCCATAAATACTTCTTGGACGAAATGGATTAATCTTTACGTCTTCTACAACAGGAATTTCCTTAGGATCAACTAAACCATATTGTTCGCTACTACATGCTACATGAATACTTTCTAAATTTTGATCATTTCTTCGTGCTGCTTCAAATATTTTAATTGTTCCTTCAATATTATTATGGATAACTCGAGCAGGTTCTCTGAAAGAAGTTGGAACAAAAGATTCTGCAGCAAGGTGAAATACTGCATTAGGTTCGATCTCTTCAAAGATCCCTAGAATTCTTTCGGCACTTGTTATATCTGCTTCATGTAATGTAATTTTCCCTCTTAAATGCTCTATATTTTCATGCATAGGAACTGCGTGTCGCCTAATCGTCCCATGGACTTCACAACCTAATTCTAACAATTGTTCTGCTAAATGGCTTCCAGCAAAACCACTAATTCCCGTTATAAGAATCCTTTTCTCTTTCCAGTAATTACTATCTGGTAAAGCAGAAGTTCGATTCTTGAATTCATCTAAATAATCATCAATTTTATCTGGTTTAATAATATAACCTTGTTTTTCGAGTTCTTTGACTCTTATATTTTCTTCTATAAGTTGTCCAATTGGTATAAGATCATCCATGATAATATTTTTAATTAATTTTTGATTTATTTTTAATTTACCTATTAAAAATTTAGCACATTTTTAATAACTGATTAATTAATTCCTTGGATAAGGATGTATTATAATCTTCTATTATTTTAATCATATCATCACTAAATTTTTCAATAATTACTCTAAATTAAATCAATGATTTTTTGATTTATATCTTCAAAACCACATTTTATAATTATTTGGCATTATAAAGATAATTTATTAATTTTTTTGTTTAAAATAAATTATATATGATCCTAATTTGTAACACATAAATATATCTATTTTTTAAATCTTAGATATTTAATAGCTTATCAATGATTTAGGAAAAAAATGATAAATATTCTTATATTCTCTCCATTAAGCTTAAATTATGGACGAGGGGGAGAATTATCCATAATAGAATTAGCCTCTTCACTCAAGAAATATTTTAATGTAGCTTTAATAGATACAAACAAAAATTTAGGAAAAGAAAGTAAATTGTTATCTAAAAAGTTACTTGATAATAAGTTAGAAGGTATAAAAAGAGATCAATTAAAATTAGCAATTCTTTCAATATATAATAAATATTTTTCATTTCCATATCCAAATAGATTTTTTAAGCTATTAAAAAGAGTCAAAGAAAGCGATATTGTAATATTTAGTATCAGTGGTATTTTAACAAATGCAATCTTTATCATTTTACGTTTTTTGTCTGTTAAACCAAGATTTATTGTAAGCCATAGAATACCATTATACAGTTTTAAAAAACATTCTTTTCATAATCTTAGATTAAAAATATCCTTTATACTTTTCACGATTTTTAAAAAAAGATTTTATCATCACACAATTTCGTTTAGAAGAAAGAAATTTTTAGAACAGTTCTATAAACCTGAAAAAATTTTTCATATTAGACACTGCATAGAGCTTGATGAATTCATTAAAGATTTTAATAGGAATGATCAGATAAAGAATCTAAAATTTATATATGTAGGAAATCTTGATAGCGTAGATAAAGGTATTGATACTTTAATTGAAGCATTAGAAAGTATTTTAAATAAAAATGAAATGCCAGAAATAAAATTTGAGTTTTGTGGTAAAGGCCCACTTGAGTCTGAAATCAAAATTTTAGAAGCCAAATTCCCAGAATATGTAAAATTTAATGGGTATGTCAGCTATAATGAAATTCCAAAATATTATAATAACAGTGATGTTTTCTTATTTACTTCCCGTAGAGAAGCGTTTGGAAGAGTTATTATTGAAGCTTTGGCTTCAAAATTGTTAATAATTAGTACAAAAACGATAGGGTCTAACGAAATTTTAAATGGAAAGGAATTTGCTTTTTTTTTAAATGATTTGAGTCCTACTGAAATTGAAAATATAATTAAAATAGTTTATAATTTATGGAAAAGTGAACCACAAAAGTTTAATAATTTGAAAGAATCGGCAAAAAGGCATGCTCTCGAAAAGTATAACTATTCATATGAACTTAAAGGCTTTATAAATTTAATTAAAGCAATTTTAAAATGAGTTTAGTATTTTAAATTATTTTTTAATAGACCAATACGATATGTTTTTTGATTATATTCTTCTAAAATCTCACGTCTTTTCTTAATTCCATTCTAAAAATCATTTCCAATTATACCCCTATTTTTTACTATAGCGCTAAATAGTTCAAAATTTTCTTTAATTCCTTCATAAGTATGGTATCCATCAATAAATAAATATTTAGTTTTAACAGATTTTAATTGTATATCACTCCTTATAAAGTGAATTTCAATAGATTGTATTCAATTGATTGAATTATTTTAATACGAGAAAAATAATTTTAATGTGCACTCATTTTCAATACTAATGGAGAAAAAATTTCTCATAATCTAGATAAAATAATTATAAATCATAATTGATTTAAAAGATGAAAGTTGCTTTAATAGCGTATGATTTTTATCCCGAAACAGGGGGTATAGCAAATGTATTAACAACGCTTTATAAAAAGATTCACGCTAAAAGCCAAAATCTTTATGTATTTAACCCATATTATCAAGACACCAACATCTTTAATTTCTTAGATATTAAAGAATATAATTTGAAAGATTTAATAATTATTTTAAAAGAGAAGAAGCTATTAAAATATTTATTATTATCATTGTACAAAATATTTCAAGATAATAAGATTAATTTTTTCAACAGATTAACGATTGCAACTTATCTTTTTTTAAAACCAAATATTCTAATAGAAACTTTGAGAAGCATAAAGCAAATTTATCCCGTTTTGAAAAAATTAGATATTGATATCATCTTAGGGGGTAGTTCAAGTTCAAGAGCTTTGACATTAACCTATCTATTATCAATCTTATTCGATAAAATTGTAGCTAGTATTGCTTATGGAGATGATTTTCTTATCCGTAAACCTTTTTCTGTTAAACCAATTTTTATAAATCGGGTAAAGAAAGTATTAATAATTTCAAATTATTCAAATCGACTAATGAGAAAAATTTATTCTTTGAAAAAAGATAAGGTTGTCACAGTAAATATAGGATTAGATCTTAATGAATATAATGTTAGTCTGTCAAAAGAGGAGTTAAGAAGGAGTTTCAATATTTCTAATGATCAATTTGTATTATTAAGTGTAGGACGCCACGTTTCTAGAAAGAAATTTGATCTAGTAATTAAAGCAGTAAAAAGAATAAAAGATTTAAACCCAATTATAGATATTAAGTACTTTTTAATCGGAGATGGGCCTTTAACATCAAATTTGAAGAAATTATCTGAAGATCTAAATTTAAATAATCAAGTAGAGTTTCTTGGAAGAGTTGATAAAGTTAAGAGAAATCAATTTTATAAGTTATCAGATGTCTTTTTAATGCCATCTATTACAGAAGAGAATTCGTTAGAAGGATTTGGGATTGTATTTTTAGAAGCAAATTATCATTATGTTCCAGTTATTGGTACTTTTTCTGGTGGGATTGTTGAAGCGATTGTTAATGGGAAAACAGGCTTATTAGTAAAACCTAATAATATTGATGATTTGATAGAAAAAATTATGTTTTTATATGAAAACAAAGAAGCTCGACAAAAAATGGGAGAAGAGGGATATAAAAGAGTTATTAAAGAATATAATTGGGATAAAATTGTAGAAGATTATATAAATAATCTAAAACAAATTCTTGAATAATTAATTTAGAAGGGTAATTTTGCGTTTGAATTTTTAGGTAAGATACAAATATATAAATCTTTTTTATTAACAAAAATTTAATTAAAAAAACATAAGTTAAAAAATTGAATTAATGTATGAAACTAGTATTGATTACTGGACCACCTAATTTCATTTGAATTCATTTAAATGGCTTTTTGATCATATAATAAGGCAGAGTTCTTTGAAACTTATAGATTCTCATCCATTAGAAAGAATCTTACTCAATAAAAAAAATTAATACAAATTTTATATTAACAATTCTTTTCTTTAACAAATGAAAAAGAGATAAATTAGGGTCCAATATTATGTATCCTTCAAGAAAAATGATTAAAACGAAATTGCAATTTTGGATCACTCATGAAAAGATTAATGAGTGGTTGAAAGATAAAAAAATTTTTTTTATTTTGACTATTGGTCGTTCAGGTACATTGTTCTTATCTCATTTATTAAATAAGTCTGAAAATGCTCTTGTTGTTCATGAAAAAGTAAGAAGTGATTTTAGGGCGTACAAGGAGGCATTTTATAGTGAAAAGGATGCATATAAATATATTAATAAATTTAGAAAGAGAGAAATATACATTAGAAATGTGAATGAAAATATAGAAATATATGGGGAAGTCAACAGTGTTCTACGGCGACACTGTAATGCCATTAAAAAAAGTTTTCCAAATGCTATAATTTTTCATCTAATTCGAGATGGAAGAGATGTTGTGCGTTCAATGATGTCAAGACAGACTATGACTAATAAAGATAAAAATACAAAAAACATCGCTCCAAAAAAAGAGAGCTCTTGGTATGGTATTTGGGAGGAAATGAATAGATTTCAAAGATTATGCTGGTATTGGGATATAGAAAATCGTTATCTGAATAAAAATGTTGATCTTTTAATTAAATTTGAGGATATTCTCTCTAATTATGAATATTTCAAAGATAAGGTATTAGATATAATAGGTTTAGATATCCCTAAAGAAATTTGGCAAAATGAACTGAATTTTCCCAAAAACATAACCCCTGATTATAAGTTTCCTCATTGGAATGATTGGGATCATAATTATAGAAAATCATTTATTCAAATTTGTGGACAGACAATGAGTGTAAACGGTTATGAATTAAATTTTTAAGGGATGTTTTTTTCAATCGTTATAAGTCTTCCTACAAAAAAATTAAATAAAATTAAGCAAGATTTTATGCAATTAGATATAAAATTTTTTCCCAACTTAATTTGAATAGGACTAATCTCCTAGAATTAAAGATTTCTTCCTAAGTATATTTTCAGTATATAAAACGGGTAAGTTTCGAAATATTTTATTAAATTTAATTTAAAAGTTTTTAAAATGGAATCGTTATGAAAGATTCCTCCTTAATTTGAATTTTTTCCTAGAGAAAATAATTTCAAGTATCATGTAAACATTAACAATCAATTCAATGAAAATATAGAAAAAGATCTTAAAATAGAACAAAAATTTTAATTTAACCTCCATTTCTGGCCTTGTTTTTTTTAAAAATAGAATTCTCCTTATTCTTAACAAATATTTATTGAGTAAAATATATAATCCTAATAAAACTAACCAGATATGAGTAAAAATTAATAGAGGTAATATTAATAAATACAACGATGATAAAAATAATAATATAGATGATAATAGTACTTTATAATTTTTTGATTGACGAGAAAAAATTAATTTATTTTGAAGCCATCTAATTCTTTGTTTAAAAAAACCTCTAATTGAATCAGGAACATCAGCATGTATTAAACTTCGTGAGTGTATTAGATGATATGTTCTAATACCTTTTGACTCAATATCAATTCCCCTTGAAAGATCTTCTGGTGTTAATCTATCCTCTGTAAATTTACCGATTTCCTGCAGAACTTCAAATGTCATGCATGTGTTAGCTCCAGAAACTCCTACCATATATCTACTAAATTCTTTTCTAAAACTAAGGTTTCTATTAAGAAATAGATATTTTACGAAATCTTTATTTTCTTGGTGTTTTAGCGGTCGATGCCCATTTGTTGTAACTTTTTCATTAAGATTTGTTAAAGGAAAAAGTAATTGAATAAGAACTTCTTCAGTAAAATAAACATCAGCATCAACCATATATATTATCCCATCGGAAATGTACTTTAAACAATCATTTATTGCTCTTATTTTTCCACCTCCTTGTTCTTGATAAATTATTTGGAAGTTTCTGTATTTTCTAAATGAATTAGCAATTTTGATTGTTTCTTCACTGCCTCCAGCATTAACAATTACCTTTATGTTAGGATAATTTAGCTTCAAAATTGAGGATAAACATTGTCTGAATAGTTCATCTTCTTTCCAAGCAGGTACAATAATATTAACTAAAGGTATTTCATTTAAGTCTTCCTGAGTTAAATGGTCAGGATCTATATATGTTTTAAAAGGTTTCATATATTTCTTATCCCTAATAAAAACTAAGAGGACATTGACAAAGATTATTAATAGAATCGAAATTATAATGATTGGTAAGTAACTCATAAAATCCAGTATTACTTTTAAGAAGTCTAACATTTTATTAAGTATTCATAAAGAATTTGACTAAAAAATTCAGTTCTTGTTGATATTAAGAATAGAGTTTTTTTTAAATTTATTAAAATTAAAAAAATTATAAAAATAGTTAATCTTTTATGAGTAGATTTCTTTTCTATAAAATTTTTTAAATATTGTATATTTTTAATCTTAAATGAGAACTAGACATGTAATATTAGGCATTGATGGTGTTCCATTTGAACTTATGGACAAATTATCTAAAAATGGAGTTATGCCTAATTTTAATCAATTGAAAAAAGAATTCTATTTTAATAAATTGAAATCCTCAATACCACATATATCCTCAGTATCATGGAGTTCAATCATTACTGGTAAAAATCCTGGTGAGCATGGGATTTATGGATTTACAGACCTGATAAAGTCCACATATTCAATATCATTTCCTAACTTTAATGCTTTAAAATGCAAACCTTTTTGGTATAAAGAAAAAGATGAAAAATCTATAATTATTAACGTTCCTGCTACATATCCTGCGAAAAAGCTTAATGGGATACATATTGCAGGATTTGTGGCTTTAGATTTAGAAAAAGCAGTTTACCCTCAAGAAATTTTATCTAAATTAAATGAATTTAATTATGAGATTGATGTGGATTCTAATCTCGCTCATAAACAGTCTAAAGATATATTTTTTGATGAGCTTTTTAGAGTTTTAAAAATTAGAAGAAGAACAATCGATTATTTCTGGGATTATCTTAATTGGAATAATTTTATGGCTGTAATTACAGGAAGTGACAGGATTGGTCACTTTTTTTGGGATATTTATGAAAATGAAGAAAATTCACATCATTATAGGTTTTTAGATTACTTTCGAGAAATTGATACTATTATTGGTGAAATTAAGAACAAATTAAAAGAAAATGATAAATTAATAATATTATCTGATCATGGTATGGAATTAATTAAACTGAATGTTAATTTGAATACATACTTGGAAAAAGTAGGATTACTTCGCTTGACAGAAAAAGGTAAAAGATACAATCGAATTGAGAAAGGTACAAAAGCGTTTGTTCTTGATCCTGGAAGAGTTTATTTAAACACAAAAAGTAAATTTCCAAATGGGACTATACATCCAAATGAGGAGAAAGAAGTTATAGAAGAGTTAAAAAACGTATTTTTAGATTTAAAATATAAAAATCAAAAATTAATAAGACATGTTTATGAAAAAGATGATATTTATTCAGGGAAAATGATAAACAATGCTCCTGATTTAATATTAATAGAAAAAAAAGGCTTCAATTTGAAGGGATCAATTGGAAAGGAAGATGTCTTCGAAAAAGAGGTAGATTTTACAGGAAAACATAATAATAATTCCTTTATCTTAATAAATGATGATATTGAAATTAAAGATCCAACTGTTGAGAATGTTGTTGGATTATTAGAGAGATAAAAAATGATGACAAAATTACATAATGCTGAAAAAACCTGTTGGAACTGTCCAGCAGCTAAATTAATGGGAAATGTTGATTTTAGAGCATGTGGACAAGCTAGAGATTTGGGTCTAGAATTAGGAGAAGATCAAGAAATAGTTATTGAATGTAGGAGGCGACAAGAATTAGGATACTTTGAACCTAATATTACTTTTGAACAATGTCCAGAATGGGAACCTACTGATTATGGTTATGTGCTTAAAAATATGAAAGTTATGATTCTGGGAATTGATGGGTATTTAGGATGGACTCTTGCTCTAAAACTAGGTAAATTAGGATTTCAAGTCAGTGGTCTTGATAATTATACTCGTAGAGATTGTGTGATGGAAAAAGGAGCACATACTATAGTTCCTATAAAAAGAATGACAGAAAGGTTAAAATTAGCTAAAGAAAAATTAGGCATAAACATTATTTTTCGGAAGTTGAATTTAAATGATGCTTCCAAGGTTAAAGAATTTATTGATGAAATAAAACCAGAGGCAATAGTGCATTATGCTGAAATTCCAAGTGCTCCATTCAGTATGGCTGATTCAGATCACGCTGTTAGAGTCCAAGAGAATAATGTTCTAGCTACTTTAAAGTTATTATGGATAATGAAAGATATCATACCTGAATCTAATTTGATTAAATTAGGCACAATGGGAGAATATGGTACTCCACTGACGGGCAGACCCCTTTTTGAAGGATTATTTCCAGCAGATGCAATTATTAAATGGGATGAAAGAGAGTGGAGTTTAGGCGGTGAAACAACACCTAGAGATCCTGCAAGTTTTTATCATGTAAGTAAAGTTCAAGATACTTTTAATATTTTAGAAGCATGTAAATATTGGTGGTTACGCTCTTATGATGTAATGCAAGGGGTTATTTTTGGTGTTTATACCGAAGAATTAGCAGTAAATAAAAAACTAAGAACTAGATATGATATTGATGAATGGTTTGGAACTGTAATAAATAGATTTGTAGCCCAAGCTGCTGCAGGTATTCCATTAACAATTTATGGAAAGGGTGAACAGATCAGGGGATTCATTGCACTTAATGATGCTATGCAATGTATGATTAGATTAATAATCTCTCCACCTGAACCTGGTCAATATGATGTAGTTAATCAAGTTTCAGGATTATACAAGATTAGTAATTTAGCCGAATCAGTTGCTAAAGTTGGAATAGAAAAATTTGGACTTAAGGTTAAAATACAAAGAATAGAAAATCCTAGAGTTGAAGCAGATATTCATCCATTTGAAGTTGTTTCAAAAAAATTGCCAAGAACTTTTGGATTTACTCCTCAAATTAAATTAGAGGAAGAAATTGAAAGAATGCTTCAAGTGCTCTTGGAAGAGGATATTAAAAGTAGAATTGAGTTGAAGACACATACGATCCTTCCTGTTACAACTTGGCAAGGTGAAAAACGTGATATGAGGGAGTTAGAAAAATACGATCCAGGAACTAAAGAATCTAAAGGTTATAAACCAATATTTGATATATGATTATGGAAGTTTCAGATAAAAATTTTGATGAAGAAGTTATTCAGTCAAAATTACCAGTATTAATTGAATTTTGGGCTTCTTGGTGTGTACCTTGTAAAATGATTGAATATCTACTTAAAGAATTACAAGAAGAATTTAATGGAAAAATCAAGATAGTTAAATTAAATGTTGACAGAAATAGGAGAATCCCTAAAAAATACGAATTGACAGGAGTTCCTACATTTTTAACATTTAAAAATGGAAATGTAATAGACTCTAAAATAGGAGCACAAAGTAAAAAGAGTTTAATTGAAATGATAAAGAAAATTTTAACATGAAGAGAATATTAATAACGGGAGGATGTGGATTTATAGGTTTAAATTTAGTAGAGTATCTAATTCACGAAACTGATTGGAATATAAACATTTTAGATAATCTAAGTAACGGAAGGTATGAGGATCTCGAAAAAATTAATATCCCAAATGGAAGAATTTCTTTTTTTAAAGGAGATGTTCGAAATTATGAAGATGTTGAAAAGTCTATTAGAGAAACTGATTATGTGGTTCATTTAGCAGCCCAAACTAGCGTTTTAGAATCAATTAATGATCCTATTAAAGATGAGCAAATTAACATTAAAGGAACAGTTAATCTTTTACATTTAGCTAAATTGGAGAAAATTAAGAAATTCGTTTTTGTATCTTCAGCAGCAGCGCTAGGACCTCAGGATGTCCCAATTAATGAATTAAAAACCCCAAATCCTATTTCATTCTATGGTTTAAGCAAATTAACAGGAGAAAATTATTGTCGAATTTATTCAAAAATCCATAACCTTAGATGTATAGTACTAAGGTTTTCTAATGTCTATGGCCCAAAGTCTTATCTTAAGGGGAGTGTAATTCCAAAATTTATTAAAAAAATTATGAATAAAGAAAATTTAGAGATTTATGGGAATGGAGAACAGACAAGAGATTTTGTTTTTGTGAAAGATATCTGCTATGGAATTTATCAATGCTTAATAAAATCGTTCAATTCTTTCGAAATTATTCAATTAGGAACAGGAATAGAAACAACAATCAATTCATTGGTTAAAAATCTACTAAATATCATCAGAAAATCTGATTTTGATACTCCTAAAATTATCCATTCAGAACCACAAGTTAGTGAAGTATACAGGAATTTTACTGATATCTCATATGCGAAGAAAAAATTAGATTATTATATCAGGTATGATTTAAAAAAAGGGTTAGAAGAAACTTTTAATTGGTTTAAGGAAGAATTTTAGAACCTTTATAATTAATAGCTTTTTGAAATATTTAATTATTTTTTTTAGTAAACTAATTTGTGAACTTAACGTAATTTTAAAATATTCGATATATAGTTGCTTTAATGTAAAATTAGGGAGATTAGTTTTTAATCTTCTTCGATAAGTCTTACATTTTGCCCTATAATGATAAATTTGAGCTAGAGGTATATTTTTACCCTGAGAGATCCCAGAAGGATGCTTTCTATAATAATATAATGGAATATTAATAAATTTAAAATTTGTAACCTCCTCTAATTTATAAATAATATCCTTATCTACACTTCTTTTTTGTTGGGTTTCAAAACCAGGAGTCTTTAAATACGCTTTTTTTGAAAAAGTTTTGAAGTGTGAAATTTTTGGTTCAAAAATTGAAGTTTTAGGGGGAATAATCGGTCCTACTTCATTATTTATTTTACAGTTTTCAAGATTGGAATCACAAATCCACATTTTACTATACATAAAACCATATTCAGGATTTTTTTTATATGTTTCTGCCATATTTTTTAAAGCTGTTTTGTCTAATTTATCATCTGCATCGAGAATAGCTATGATCTCATTATTAGCATGACTCGCTGCTGTTTTCAATGCTCCACCATACCCTGTGTTATTTTCATGTTCAATTAGTTTTATTTTTTTATTTTTTAAATACGTTCTAATTACATCTTTTGATGAATCTGTAGAATTATCATCAACAATTATTAATTCCCAAAAGGGATAATCTTGATTTAGTACACTATCAATTGCTTGTTCAATATATTTTGAGTTATTATAATTTGCCATTAGGATCGAAAAAGTAAAAGTGGAATCAGAATCATCATTCATTATATTATTTCAATAGAAATAATCCATTAAAATCTTATTTTAATTTTTAATTTAAAAAACCATATCATGATAAAAGAGAGAAATTTATCAGTTGATTTCATTGTAATCAAAAATAGAAGTATTTTCCTTCGATTAATAAAAGGAATATAAAAATTTCAATATTAATTTATATTTCTGAATTAATCAATAATCATTTTTATATTGATTATAAGAAAAATTGGATTTAAGACCACGAGGCATTATTTTTAAATAAATTTTTATTTAAAACTTATTTTTATTAACTTATTACATGGTAGAGAAAAATAATAGTAAGAAAAAAACAGAGCTAACACAAGAACATAAAGTACTCTTCAAAAACACTTTTTATTCATATTTATACAGTTATGGATCATATGTTTTTTCTTTAATTAATTCGTTTATTATTGCTCGCTTAATCACTATCGATTTATGGGGATATTTGATATTAGCTATTTCAATTACCGGAATTATTTCAATTTTTTTAACTTTTTTACCACCTGGATTAGAATCTTCACTAAATTATTATTTAGCGGTATATAAAACACAACAACAAAAAAAGAAGATGAAATCATTGATTAAATATGCTATATATCAGAGATTCATTTTTGTGATATTAGTTTTAATTATTAGTTTAGTAATTTTTTATGGATTTTCTGCTATGTTTATTTCTTTAAACAATTATGTATATCTCTTATTTATCCTCAGTCCGTTAATATTAAATGGAGGTTTTGGCCCAGTTTTAACAGGAATAAATAGAGGTTTTGACATGTTTAAAACTATGTTTTATTTGTTAGTAATTCAATATACTATAAATATCGGACTTTTAATTATTGTGGGTTTTTTTTTAAAACCAAACACTATTGATCAAATCGCATATATCCACCTTTTTTCAATTATGATTCCTCTTATAGTAAATGCTGTTTTAATTTTGATTAAATATATTAATCTAGAAGAAGGAAAAGATATCCAAGGTCTTACATTTAAGCAATGTGTTAAAATGAATTTAGGATATGGTACTTATTTTACTTTGGGTAGTTCATTTGTTAATATTTGGGAAAGACTGAAAACAATGCTAGTTGGAAATTTCGAAAATTCAATTTGGGTAACAGGTTATGATCTTTCTAATAATTATTCTATAGTTCCATTGAAAGCAATCTCTGCGTTAAAAGATCCACTAGTAGTATCTTTTTCTAGATTATATTCAGATGGGAAAGATAATCAAGTAAAAAAGATATTTAACAGTGCTCTTTATTATACTTCCTTTTTTTTCATGCTAGGAATAGGTATCTTTTATTTCCTTTCAGATTTCTTTCTAATTTTTGTTTATCAACCAAATTATTTGATGTTTTCATTATTAATTAAGATTTTACTGCTTTCTACTATTTTTAAATTATTAGGACCTCAAATAAATTCTTTAATATATGCCACCAAGAAGGTTAAATTTGAACCAATATATAGAATAAGCACGATATTGATAGAAGCAATCCCATTTATAATTGGATTACTTGTTTATGGGATTATTGGTGCAATAATCTTTATTGTTATTAGTAGTATTGTAAATTTTATAATTAGGTTAATATTATGTGAAAAGATGTTTAAGATTCCGCTTAATTTAAAAAAAGTTTTAATTTTGTTTATTTGCTTTTTTTCATCATTGGGGATCGTTATTTTACTAAAAATGTTATTTTTAGATTTTTTAAATTATCAATTATTAAAAATGTTTAATTTATTATTCTTTGAAGAATTAGAGATTATACCTATAGTATTTTTCATTATGATCTTTATTCTATCAATGATTGTAATGAAAGTTTTCTCTTATGAAGATATTTTAATTCTAGAAAATCTATTTGAAAAAAACAAAAGAGCTTATAAATTTCTTAAGAAATTTAAATTTCTTTTATTAATATTTAATAAGCAGAAAAAGAAAGATGATAATGAATCTAAATAATATAATAAGAATCAAGAATTAATTCTATTAAATATATTTACATTTTCTTCTTAAGTTTTAGAGTGTTATAGTTTAAAAAAAATATCAAAATCAAAATAGCCTAATAAAATATTTACACCGGATACTTATATATGGGAGGATTAAATTCTTGAAAGTTTTGATGATGACTTCACCCGCGCCTAAAAGATCTCCTTTTTTTACAGGAGAAAAGAGACCTCCTTTGGGAGTAGGCATTCTATTATCTATTTTAAGAAATTCAGGACATGAAATTTTTTTTTCAGATGAGTATTTAAAAAAATCAAATATTCTAAAATCTGATTTTTTATTCAAAAAAAAGATTGATTTTGTAGGAATATACACGAATACAATATGTTTCCAAGGAACATTAGCACTATTAACTGAACTAGAAAATAATAGAAAAAAGGGTTGGAAGGGAAAAATTATGGTCGGAGGACCCCATACATCTGTTGCAGCTAAAGATTTTCCGGAATTCGTTGATTATATTGTAATTGGTGAAGGTGAATATGCTATACTTGACATAGTGGAAGGTAGGGTTACTCAAAGAATTATAATAGGGGAAAAAGTTAAAAATTTAAATGAATTGCCAAGACCTGCATGGGATATGTTCGTAAATTTACCATATAACTGGGGATATAAAACTCTTAAAGCGTATCCGATTATTACCTTAAATACAAGTAGAGGTTGTCCTTTTGATTGTAAATTTTGCTCTGTAAATAGTATTTGGGGACGGAATTATAGAACAACGTCAGCGGAACGTATTTTTGAAGACATTTTATACTTAAAAAGAAAATATGGTATTAAAGGTATTTACTTTAGAGAGGATAATTTTACTTTAAACAAAAATAGAGTAGTTAAATTATGTAACCTTTTAATTGAAAATAATATTGATATAACCTGGATTTGTGAAACAAGAGCAGATTCATTACAAGATTTTGATTATGTGTTAACTATGGCTAAAAGTGGGTGTAAAGTGTTCTATATAGGAGTTGAATCTGGAAGCCCGCGTATGTTAGAATTAATGAATAAAGGTATAACGGTTGAGCATATTATTAATGCTTTTAAAAATGCAAAAGAAGCAGGAATATATATTTATGCTAGCTTCATTTATGGACTTCCAAGTGAAACTAATAAGGATATTGAATTAACTGAAAGACTTATAGAAAGGATCAAACCAAAATATATAAGTAGGAATGTCTTTGTTGGGATTCCTGGTTCAGAATTATATAACTATGTTGAAGAAAATAATTTATATGAATATCGAGATAAAAATAATCTCCTTTATTTAAAGGATCATAATAAAAGAGTGGATAAATATTATAATGGAAATCCTTATGCGAAAATACCCAGAACAGCCTCATTTTTTGATTACAGAATTTATGAATTTAAAAAAGTCATCCGCATAATTTTTAGGAAGATTCTTTACTTGATGGGAAAATTAATTGATTCATTTGAATTAGGAGGACTTAGAAACAGTATTATTAAAAGTCTTAAAATTTTAAGAGAAAAGTTGAATAGAATTTAAAATTTTTAAGAATAATATTAATAATTGATATTTATTTAGATTTTTCTGTACTTAAAATTTAATCTTTTTTATTACTTTATCTATTCTATCCATTTCTTTTGCTTTATTTTGATATGCAACTTCCATTTTAATATGGTCTAGTATTAGATATTTTAAATCTTCAGCAACCACTTTATTTTGATTATAGATGTTATTTTGTTCATTTGGGTCATCTTTAATATTGTACAATTCTATCAATTGATTCGCGACATTATAAATTAACTTATAGTTATTAGTTCTTATTGAAAATAATTGAGGTCCGTAACCCTTTATTAATTCGCTTACAACAAATTTACGATTATAATTCCCCTCACTTTTCGCAAATAAAGGTAAAAAACTTTTTCCTAGGAAGTTATCTTCTTTTTTTAAGTTTAAATAATCTAGAATGGTTGGTGCTAAATCAATTAAGGATATTAATGTTTCAATCTTACACCTTTTTGGTAAATTTGGACCTTTAAAAATCAACGGAACATGAATTAATTCATCGTACAATTGCCCAAAGTGTGAAAAAAGCCCATGTTCATAAAATTCTTCACCATGATCTGATGTTATTATGAATAGAGAATTATTATATAAATTCAATCTTTTTAGATTTTTAAAAAATATTGATAGCTGATCGTCAACACAACGGATATTACTTTCATAGAGTCTAACTATATCCTTAATATCTTCTTTAGTAATCTTTTGGGTATATTTCTTTGATAAATACTTTAAATCTAAATTTTTTTTTATGTTCAATTTTACAAGCTTGTTTCGATTTGCTATTAATTTATTTAGATACGCCATTCTACGTTTGCTTATTGGTCTATAATTCCTGTTCGGAATATATGAACCATGCACATCTAAATAATGTAACCATATAAAAAATGGATTACTTTTATTATTTTTAAGCCACTTTAAAGCTTTTTTATTGATTTTTTGTGCATCATTCTGAGGTGAGGGCAATATTGGTATTATTTTCAAAAGTATTCTCAATGGAGTTTTTCTAATCAATCTTAATATTATATTTTTAAATTTACTTTTTGTCATTTTTTTTTTTTCAGATAGGACGTCAAAGAAATAATCAAATCCCCTTCCATAATTATAATAAACACTCAGATATGCATTTGTATTCAATCCTGCAGTTTTATAACCCGCTTTTTTTAACACTTCAGCTATTGTAGTTCGATATGGAGATAGTTCCAATTTATCGTTATATAAAGCAGGGTAGGTTGAAGTTAAAATTGACGGAAATGAACCTACGGTATATGGGGCATTTGAATATGTTTGTTTGAATAATATACCTTCATGAGCGAGTTTATCTAAAAAAGGTGTAGGTTTATTTTTATTACCTAAACATCCAAGAAAATCTGCACGTAAACAATCTATAGTTATTAAGAAAATATTTGGTTTATCAATCAACTATTTATCCTCATTATAAAGATATGAGTAATTATCTATTTCTAAATTAAATCGAGTTATAAAAAGAAATCACCAATGAAATAAAGACTTTTTAGTTATCTCTCTTAATAAAAACCATTTTACCAAATTTGATTGGTTTTTTAACAAGGTAATATCTCAATTTGGGTTGTTTATAAAAAGTTAATAATTCTAAAATTCCTTTATTTGATTAGATAAAAATTACAGTTTTTTTAATAAAGAGGGGTATTATTTTAAATCAGAAACATTAAATTTGGAGAAAGAGTTAAGATTTAAGTTTATTTTATATTAAAATAAACATTTTTAAAAATATACTTAAAATAATTTGAATTATAAATAATCTATGCACATTATCTTTTAATATAAAGATAATTCTCAAGATAAGGATTGATTATGATTTTAGAGAGATTAGATCCTGATATAGCTACTTCTTATTCAATTAGGGAACGATTTACTAAAATACTGCGATTAATAAAGAATTTGGTTTACAATGTATTTGCTTTATTTCTATCCAGAAATAATGAGAATATCTTTATTAAAAACCTGAAGGCTAGATATAATTTTTGTAATAATTATATTGATAGTAAAATTGTTTTAGATATTCCATGTGGAGTGGGTTGGGGGACATCTTTGTTAAAGGGTTATGGGAAATTATATGGCATAGATATTGACAAGCAAGCAATAGAAAAAGCTAAAAAAAAATATCCACAGATTATTTTTAAGAAGGGCTCTATGCAGAATATACCTTTTGAAAATGAATTTTTTGATGTTATTATCTGCTTAGAAGGGATTGAGCATATAACATTTATAGAGGGTCAAGACTTTTTAATAGAAGTAAATAGGACCTTAAAGAAGGATGGAATATTTATAATCACAACTCCATTATTATTAGAGGGTAAATATCATTCAGGTAATAAATTTCATCTCTGTGAATATAAGGAAGAAGAATTTCTGAGAATAATTAAAGAAAAATACTTTTCAATTTTGAAAAAAGATTATATTAATAATCCTAGACTAAAAATACTCAGATTGGTATTAAAAAAGGATTCTAACTGAGGATTGCATCATCAAAAAAAGTTAAGGAAAATGGGAAAATTAAATGGCTAATAGATATCAAAGAAGAATTATCCATCTGATTTCGGAAATAATTACTGAAATAAAGTTTATGATTATCGATATTTTCTCCAGATCAATTAAAGCGAAAAGATATGATTCTGTAAACAAATTAAAATTAAATTTAGGATGCGGAAAGAATTTAAAAGCAGGATTTATCAATATAGATATTAAAAGAAATGCAGATTTACGTTTAGATTTAAGGAATTCACTCCCTTTTAAAGACAATACGGTTGACTATATTTATAGCAGTCAGTTTTTCGAACATATTGATTATTATGATAGAACTGCAATTAATTGTTTATATGACTATCTCAGAATCTTAAAAAAAGGAGGGACGTTGAGAATGGTTGTTCCTGATTTAGAAAAATTTTTTAACGCTTATGTTGATAAAGATAAAGATTTTTTTCTTATGTTTTCACGTATTTTCAAAAATATTAAGAATAGGATTCCTAAATTTGGAAAATACACATCAATTGATTATATTAATCTAATATATTACCAATCTGGCTTTGGATTCCATAAATATAATTATGATTTTGAAAAAATTCATAACATCTTACAAAATGTTGGTTTTAGAAACATAAAAAAAGTGGACTTTAACCCTGAAATTGATCCTATGAAGCATAGAAGTGTATCTTTGTACATTCATGCAGAAAAATAAGTTACTTTTAAATCCAAATATCATTTTTAAGTAATTACAAAAAGAATTGTTATTTATCAACTTTAATTAAAAACTTCTTTTGAATTTAAATAAGAAGGCTTTAACCATGAGCATATTTGATTAATTATATCTAATTAAATATTTATATATTATTTAATTATAGGATATTAAATAGAAAAAAATCTAGAAAGATGATTAAAATTGTCTGATGATGATTATAAGGTTGAATATACTACTGTTTCAATTCCAAAACCACTTGCTGAAAAGATAAAGGAAAGAATGAAGGGGACTGGCTTTTCTTCTCTTTCAAGTTATGTTATCTATGTACTTCGTCAAGTTATTTCTTCAATTGAAGAGGAAGAAAAGAATAAACAAGCATTTACAAAGGAAGAAGAAGAAAGAGTAAAACAACGATTAAGGGATTTGGGATATATAGATTAAGAAATTCAGTTAAATTTAATCATATTATTAACAATAAAAAGAGGTAAATAAGATGATAAATCCTCATGGTGGTAGTTTAATTAATAAAGAATTACCTAAGTTTGAGAAAGAGAGAATATTAAAGAGCATTGATGAATTTGAGACAATTCAAGTCGATTTATCAACAATAAAAGTAATTAAGAATATTGGATTTGGAGTTTTTAGTCCGTTGGAAGGATTTATGAATGAAAATAATTATAGATGTGTTCTTGAACACATGTATTTAGAAAACAATGTTGCATGGCCTATTCCAATAATATTAGATATTTCAGAATCAAAAGCAAAGACATTAAATGTCGATGATAGAATTATATTAAAAGGTCTGACAGAAAAACCAATTGCAATTATGGATATCGAAGATATATATAGGTATGATAAAAAAAAATTCGCAGAGAAAGTGTATGGAACAACAGATCAAAATCATCCGGGGGTTAATTCAATTTATAAAATGAAAGATATTTTAATAGGTGGAGAAATCTTCTTAATTAATGAACCAATTGCTGTTTTTCCAGAATTAGATTTGAAACCAATTGAGACAAGAGTTTTATTTAAAGAAAAGAAATGGGATCGAGTAGTTGCATTTCAAACAAGAAATCCGCCTCACTTAGGTCATGAATATGTACAAAAAGCAGGTTTAACATATGTTGATGGTCTTTTTATAAATCCAGTTATAGGAAAGAAGAAAGTTGGGGATTTCTTAGATGAGGTTATTATAAAAGCATACCAAGTTCTAATAAACGAGTACTATCCTAAAGATAGGGTTGTTCTAAGCACTTTTGAGACAGAAATGAGATACGCTGGGCCTAAAGAAGCCATTTTTCATGCAATAGCAAGAAAGAACTTCGGATGTGATCATATAATTATAGGTCGAGATCACGCAGGAGTTGGGGATTATTATGGTCCTTATGATGCCCATAAAATCTTTGATCATTTCCCTGATCTCGGTATAGAACCAATCAAATTTAGGTCATTTTCAAAATGTAGTAAATGTGATTCAATCGTAAATGATAAAATCTGTCCACATCCACCAGAAATGCAAAATTATTTTGCAGGTACAGAAATACGAAATGCATTACAGTCAGGAAAACCTCCAAGCTCAGATGTAATGCGCCCTGAAGTTGCTAATGTTATTCTGCAATATGAGAACCCATTTGTCTCTTAATATTTTTTCTCAATTTTATTAAAAACAACATGATGTTCATTAAATGATGGATAAACCTAAAAAAAGATTAGTAATTATCGGATTAGATTGTGCTACACCAGATATTCTATTCAAAGACTTTTTAGATGATTGTCCCAATATAAAGAAAATGGTAGAGCATGGGGTTTATGGTAATTTGAGAAGCTGTGATCCGCCAATTACAATTCCTGCTTGGATGGTGATGTCTACTGGAAAAAAAGCAGGAACACTAGGAGTATATGGATTTAGGCATAGAAAAGAAAATTCATATGATAATTATTGGATCGCAACCTCATATAATGTTAAAGAACCAAAAATTTGGGATATAATAGCGAAAAAAGGATTAAAATCTTGCATTTTAGGCTTACCACCAACCTATCCTGTTCAACCACTAAATGGATGTTTAGTTTCAGGCTTTATTACACCTGATATAACATCAGAATATACATATCCTCCAGAATTAAAAGAAGAAATAAAAGAGCATGTTGGAAAATATATCTTGGATGCTAATTTTAGAGTGGAGAATAAATCACTCTTATTGAAAGAAATCTATGAAATGACAAGGATTCAATTTAAAACGATAAAATATTTAATGCAAAATAAGAATTGGGATTATTTTAAATTTGTAATTATTGGTTTAGATAGATTTCATCACGCATTTTGGAAAAATTATGATAAAAATCATATAAAGTACAAATCAGGTAATAAATTCGAAGGAGAAATGAAAAAGTACTATCAATATCTTGATCAAGAAATTGGAGAAATATTAGATATAGTTGATGAAAATACAATTATTATGATTGTTTCAGATCATGGTGCTAAAGCAATGAAAGGTTTAATATGTGTAAACATGGCTCTTGAAGAACTGGGATTATTAAAATTTAAAGTTAAACCAAAACCTAGAACAAGGTTAGCAGATGCTGATATTGATTGGGAAAATACATATGCATGGGGTTGGGGAGGTTATTATGCAAGAATTTTCCTTAATGTTAAGGGAAGAGAGCCTCATGGTATTATTGAGAAAAAAGATTATGAGAAAGTACGGGAAATGGTCACAAAAAAGTTGAAATCTATTAAAGATAACGATGGTCATCTTATGAATACAATTATTTACAAACCTGAAGAGTTATTCGAGGTTTTGAATGGAGATCCACCAGATTTGATGGTATATTTTGATGATTTAAATTGGAGATCTGCTGGAACGGTTGGATATGATTCAATATATTTAGATGAAAATGATACTGGCCCAGATGACGCAGTTCATGATTGGTTTGGAGTTTATATTATTTACGACCCTACAAAAAAGAGGGGTAAAAATCTAGGAGTCAAGAACATACTCGATATCGCTCCAACATCTTTGAAAATTTTAGGAGTTGAGATTCCTAATGATATGGAAGGCAATATTATAGAATTTTAAAAATAGTAAATGATAAGAGATGGAACATAAAGGATTTACAATATGGTTTACAGGACTTCCCTGTTCAGGTAAGTCTGTACTTGCCAATGCTATTGCTGAGGAACTAAAAGTAAAAGGAATGAAGGTCGAAAGGCTTGATGGAGATATCGTTAGAAGAAGTTTAACAAGAGATTTAGGGTTTTCTGAGGAAGATAGAAATATGAATATTGAAAGAGTCACCTTTGTTGCCAAGTTATTGACAAGAAATGGAGTTGCTGTTTTAGCATCTTTTGTTTCACCATACAACAAGATTAGAGCTTATTCTCGGGAAGAAATTGGAAATTATATTCTTGTCTATGTCAAATGTTCTCTTGAAGAATGTGAAAGGCGAGATGTTAAGGGAATGTATGCTAAAGCTAGAGCAGGTGAAATAAAAGATTTTACTGGAGTAAATCATCCCTTTGAAGAACCGGATAATGCAGATATAATTGTTGAAACAGATAAACAAACAGTTGAAGAAAGCAAAGAAATTATATTGAAAGTTTTGGATTCGATGGGATATTTACCCAATAAAAACATGCAATAGTTAAATTCTAGAATTAAAAAAAATATAGCAATTAACTAAACATTTTTTTTATTTGTGTTAATAAATTTTGTTTATTCATTTTATATGCATTTAATACCGTTTCTCTTTTGCCTGATTGAACAAATTTATTATTAATTCCAATAAATCCTATTTTTTTAGCATGTTTTTTCGAGATAATACGAGCTATTATGCTTCCAAAACCACAGTAGATGTTATGTTCTTCCAGAACTATAATTCCTTTGACATCATTAATCTCATTTATTAGAGCTTTTTCATCGATTGGTTTAACAGTTGGAAGATTTATTACTTTAATTGATAAATTTAGTTCTTTTTCAATGCTTAAAACTGAATCAAAAGCTAACATAGTACCATAACCAATTCCAATCAAACAAATATCTTTTCCTTCTTTTAAAAGATCTGGTTTTCCAATATTGAAATTATAGTTATCATTATGTATTTTAGGAAATGAACCTCTTGGTAATCGTACATAAAATGTGCCTTCAGTTTTTAATGTAAAATCTAATATCTTAATTAATTCAAGGTTATCCGATGGGACCAAAACAGTTATGTTTGGGATAGATGCCATTAGACTTAAATCTTCTAAAGCATTATGGGTACTACCATCTTTTCCTACAAGCCCCCCATGTGTAGTTATTATTTTTACATTCAAATTATCATGGCAAGCAAATCTTATAAATTCCCACGCTCTTCCCGTTGTAAATATGGAAAATCCACTTACAATGGGAATTTTGCCAGAGATCGCAAATCCCAAGGCCGTGCCTAACATATTTTGTTCGGCAATCCCCATATTAAAGAATCGTTGAGGAAATTTTTTAGCAAATATATTTGTTCTAGTAGAAGCAGAAAGATCTGCATCTAAAACTACAATATCTCTATTTTTTTGGCCTTCTTTAACTAAATAAACTCCAAAAGTATCTCTAAGTGTCGGTTCTGAAATGGTTTAAAACCCCTTTAATAGTTCTTCTTTAATATTATTAAGTTCGTTAAGCGCTAGTTCATACTCTTCTTTATTAGGTGCTCGTCCATGAAACTCTCGAGTATGTTGCATAAAAGATACCTCAGCTCCTTTAATTAGATAAGAAATGATTACCTTTGGTTTTCCAATTATAGATTTAGACCGTTCAAATGCTTGTAAAATATTCGTTAGATTTGATCCATCTACTTCTATTACCTCCCAACCAAAAGCTTTCCATTTTTCTGCTAATGGTTCTAATGCCATTATCTCTTCTGTTGATCCGTCTATTTGCAATCCATTACGATCCACGATTGCGATTAGATTATCTAACTTAAAATGGTTAGCTGACATAGCTGCTTCCCAAATAGCTCCTTCATTTAATTCTCCATCCCCTAATAAAACATAAATATTTTTATCAGAATTATCTAATTTAGCGGACAAAGCACAACCAACTCCGATAGATAATCCCATTCCTAAAGAACCTGTAGATATCTCTATTCCAAATTGTGGATTTTTTACAGGATGACCTTGTAGCTTTGAATCAAACTCCCTTAAAGTAAATAATTCTTCTCTTTTTATAAAACCAAATTTTGATAAAACAGCATATAATGCAGGTGCTGCATGTCCTTTACTCAAAATGAAGATATCTCTATCCTCCCAAATAGGATTTTTAAAATTAATTCTCATTATACTATAATAGAGGAGATATATGATATTAACACATGATAATGACCCACCCGGATGACCCGACTGAGCCTTATATATCATTTTCAAAATATCTCTTTTGATATCTAAAATATCGACTAAGATTTTTTTTTCAATAGCTTTGGAGAGCGCCATTCTAATATGTAAATTAAAAAATTATATTTTTTCCATTTTAGTTATGATGTAATTTTTAAGTTTTTGTTGGTTATAAAATTCTACTGGAGGAAGTATTGCTGTAAGTGCGGCAGCATAAAGCGCAATTTTTACTCCATCTGAAATTAAAATTTTCGAAGCATATGTCAATCCCAATATAGCCATAATGATGCTGCCAACTGCTACATAACTTCTAACTGGTTGTTGTAGAATTGGTTGAAATTTTTCTATTTGATCATTCTCTCTTGAGAAGAGGAATGATTCTAGTTCTAAGTAATTTAATAATACATTTTTGCATTTAGACGCATTTAAAATTCTTTTTCCAGCAATTATAATACTCGTTTCATTACAACAGTTAATTGAAAATGTATCCAAAGCTTTTTGAAGATTCATTTTAATTAATTCCACATTTTCATAAAGATAATAGTTTGAAATTGTCGGGCGAGCAATAATTGGGATACCCTTGAAGTTATCTTTTAAAAAAGATAATAATTGCTGAATAAATTGATCATTAAAAATACCACCTAACCCATAATCTAAAATTAAAATGGCTCTTATATCTTGAGAACAATTAGCTATTATACTTTTGAATTTTTCTCGAATTGATTGAGAGATATCACTATTATAATCTGTTTCCAGCCGCAAAAGATGTTGATTCATAGCCTTAATTCGTGTTATTTGGGGAGTTTTTATTTTTTCATTTACTAGAATTCCAGAAGAACTCAGTTTAAGTTCTTTAATTTTTTTTAAAAAAAACTCTCCTTCAAAATCATTACCAATAATGGTACAAACTTCAGAAATTCCTCCTAGAGATTGTATAAACTGTAAAACTAAGCCAATTGCACCAATATAAATATTACTGTTTTCTATTTTTACATTTGGGACAGGAGCATCAGGAGATATTCTATCTGTATGACCAATAATGTACTTATCTACTAATGCATCTCCAATAACTAATACTTTTTTTTTTTTCCATTTGGAAATCTCATCGATAAGAGCCATTTTTTCCAACTATTTTTTTAATTCTCTTTGTAATTTTTCCCAATCTTTAAGAAATGCTTCTAAACCTTGATCTGTATTTGGATGTTTAAACATTTTTTCAAGCACAGCAAATGGGATTGTAGCAATATGTGCTCCGATTTTAGCGGCTTCAATAACATGTCTAGCATTTCTCACAGAAGCTACTATTAATTCAGATTTAAAATCATATGCATTTAAAATATCCATAGATTCCCAAAGAAAATCAATTTCATTCTGACCATTATCCATTAACCTTCCTATAAAAGGACTTATAAATGAAGCTCCAGCTTTTGCTGCTATTAAGATTTGATTCTGGGAAAAAACAAGAGTAACATTTGTTTTTATTCCTTCAGCTTCAAGTATTTTGACGGCTTTAATGCCATCCTTCGTGAACGGTATCTTGATTACGATATTTGGTGCAATTTTAGCCAATTCACGTGCTTCTGTAACCATTTCATGTGTAGTTAGCCCTATAACTTCTCCACTTACAGGACCATCAACGAGTTCACAGATTTTTTTCAATTGCTCCTTTGGATCTGCCCCTTCTTTCGCCAAAAGCGTAGGATTAGTAGTTACGCCATCAATTATTCCGAGTTCCTGCATTTCTTTGATTTGTGCTAAATTAGCAGTATCTATAAAAAATTTCATATTTTTTCACCAATATATTTGATGATTATATTAATTATTTGTTTTATATATTTATAGCAAATTCTTTTAAGTTTTTAAATATCATGTCCGGTATCACTGAGCTAATATTTTTTTGTTCCTCTTTTCCATAACCTGTTAAGACTAAAACAGTTTTACAATTTGCAGCTTTACCTGTTTGAATATCATTTAATGTATCTCCAACCATATATGATTTTGTTAAATCAATATTGTGTTGTAATTTAGCTTTTAAAATCATCCCTGGATTTGGTTTCCTACAATTACATGGACCTGTAAAGTCAGGGTGGTGCGGACAATAATAAATATCATCTAATTCAAGTCCTTCTTTTTTCAATCTATTATTCATTTTACTATGAATTGTTTTAAGAGTCCCTTCTGTAAAATAGCCCCTAGCAATACCTGCTTGATTAGTAATAATAATAAGTAAAAAACCCTTTTGCTTAAGGATTTTTAAAGCTTCAATTGAATCTTCGATAAATCTAAAGTCTTTTGAATTTGAGAGATAACTGACCTCCTTATTAATTACACCATCTCGATCCAAGAAAACTGCTTTTTTTTTTTCACTCATATTCATCTGAAAATTTCAGCATTTTAATGATTTTATTTGGATCTTGAGCTTTTAAAATAGTACTTGAACTTGTTAATATATCAGTGTTAATTAATAGCCTCGCGTTTACTAAATTAATTCCACCATCAATATCAATAAAGAAATTATATTTATTTTTATATTTAGCCAAATAGTTTAATCTTTCTATAGATTTATATAAAAATTTCTGACCAGACCAGCCAGGATTTACACTCATTACTAAAATCATGTCAATTCTTTTAAGATATGGTATAATTTCCTTAATATCTGTGCTTGGATTTATAGCAATACCAACTTTTTTATTGTATTTTCTTACTTCATTGATAATTTTATCCTTATAATGATCTATTTCAAAATGAAATAAGAAAATATCAATATAATTAATAATTTCTTTAATGTACTTAAATGGATCGACAACCATTAAATGGGCAATTATAGGATAACTATAAGCTTCATTTATTTTTTGGAAAACATCTAAATTTCTACTTTCATTATTTACAAATATTCCATCCATGATATCTACATGAATGTAATCGAAACCTTCCAATCCTTTTAAAACATCTACAGTGAAATTTTCTTTAGCATGAATAGAAACTGCAACTTTTTTCATAAATAATCGATTACCCAAAAAGTTCTTTCTCAACTAAATAACAAATAATGTGTCCTACTGTTATATGCCCTTCTTGAATTCGCGGTGTATCTGTTGAGGGTATTTTTAAGCAAAGATCAGCTATTTCCTCTATTTTATTATGTTTTTGACCAGTAAAACCTATTATTAATCCACCCTTCTCTTTAGCTTTCAATAAACCTTTTATTACATTGGGTGAATTACCAGAAGTACTAATTCCAATGACGACATCTCCTTTTTCAACAAATGAAGATACCTGTCTTTCAAATACTAAGTCATAACCATAATCATTAGCAGTTGCAGTAAGAACAGAAGTGTTAGTATGAAACGCTAATGAGGGAAGTGAAGGTCGGTCTTTATAAAATTTACCCACAAATTCTGCAGCTATATGTTGAGCATCCGCAGCGCTTCCACCATTACCAAACAGAACAACTTTTTTCTTTTTTTTATAGGCATTAATAATCTCTTTGGATATTTTTGCTATAACTGGTGTTTGTGTTTTTATAGCTTCTTTTACTTTAATACTTTCGTTTAAAATCGAAATAATTTCATTTTCCATATTATTTTCTCTTTTCAAATATTAAAATTATTCTAATTTATTTTCCAAACTTCAAGACCTCTAGGATTAAAGTGAAAATTAACAATTATACCACCTATTTTTTCCAATTCTTGAATTACGATATTTTTTTTATCAGGATCTGAAAACAGTAATAAATGCCCTCCGCCTCCAGCACCTAATAATTTTCCTCCGAGCGTCCCGAATTTCCTTGAAGTAATATAAAAATTTTCAATGTTTTTGTTAGATATTTTATTACTTAAACTCTTTTTTGCTAACCATCCTTTATGTAAGAGTTCCCCAAATTCATTTAATTTATTTAAATTGTTGGATTCTACAATACTTTTCATAGAATGAGCAACATCTTTTAAATCTTGCATTGCTTCGATATAAGATTTTTTTTCAATTTTATAACCTTTTAATACTTCATCTTGTATATTAGAAGAGAAATGAGATCCTCCAACATAACATAATATTAATCGAAATTGGAGTTCATTTATCATTTCTTGGCTTGAAACAATGGGAGTTATATTTACTTTATCAGAAAATTCAATAAAATTAAAACCACCATAAACCGCAGCAAATTGATCTTGATATCCTCCTTTCTGTTTTAGCTCAATCCGTTCAATTTCATATGCTTTTTGAGCAATTTCATATCTAGAAAGGTCTAAATTGTAGTAGAAATTTAAAGCACCAATTAATGCTACAGATAAAGAAGATGATCCTCCCATTCCCGAACCAGCAGGAAGTTCTGAATAGAAAATGATATCAAATCCATCTTTCACATCTAAAACATTAAAAATTCCTTTAAACAATTCAAATTTGGTAGAATAATCTCTATCTCCAATTTTAAAAATAAATTCTTCACTAAGGTTATTTGAAAAAATGCTCACTCGATTATCAGTTCTAGGTTTTAAAGTTATATAGACATGACGATCTATTGTAGTACTTATTACGCAGCCTCCATTTTCAAGACAATATGGAGCCATATCTGTTCCTCCCCCACCAAAACTAACTCTAAATGGTGCTTTTGAACGAATAATCATATCAATTTCTATTAGTTGTAAAATATTGTATTATCAAATTCTTTCATATTAAATCGTTAAAAAATTTGATTATTATTTTATTAAAATCAGCGAATAATCTATGAAATATTTCATTTTTAACATATTCTTTAATTTCAATGAAAGTTTATGAAAAATTAAAATATTCAAATTTAGATATAAAATTAATATATGACAAAAAGGGTATTAATTACTGGCGGAGCCGGTTTCATTGGATCTCATTTGGTTGATAAATTAATCGAGCATCAGAATTATGAAGTTTCTATTCTTGATATTTTAGAAGAACAAGTCCATGGAAAATCTAATAATCCACCTTCTTACCTAAATAAACATTCTACCTTTTATCGAGGTTCGATAACTGATTATAAAAAATTAGAGGATTTGGTTAAAAGTAATGAGATAATTTTTCATTTAGCAGCAAGTGTTGGCGTTGGACAATCAATGTATCAAATAGAAAAATATATTGATAATAATATACATGGTCTTGCGAATTTATTGGATATCTTAGTAAATAGTGAACATAGTATTGAAAAAGTTATAATAGCATCCTCTAACACGGTATATGGAGAATCAAAATCTAATTGTAGAAATTGTGGAATAGTATATCCAAAATCAAGATCAATAGATCAATTAAAAAATAGAGATTGGGAGCTAAATTGCCCTAAATGTAGAGCTAAAATTAAACCACTTTTAACAGATGAAAATTCACCTTTAAATCCTAGTTCAATTTATGGATTCTCTAAACAAGCTCAAGAAAAACTTAGTATTATGATTGGGAATACATATGGAATTAAAACAACAGTTTTAAGATTTTTCTTGGTATATGGTACAAGACAAGCCCTTTTAAACCCTTATACGGGAGTTTGTTCAATATTTGCCATAAGAACCCTTAATGGAAAATCTCCAATTATTTTTGAGGACGGAAACCAAACACGTGATTTTGTAAATGTAAATGATGTATGTCAAGCTCTAATTCTAGCTATGCAAAAAAGTGTCGCTAATGGTGAAATTTTTAATGTTGGTACAGGCACGCCAATTACAATAAAAGAAGTAGCAGAAATTATATTAAAAACGATAAATCCAAAATTAAAACCCATCTATAATCATCAATTTAGAGTTGGTGATATTAGACATTGTGTTGCTGATATTTCAAAAATAAATAAGAAGTTAGGCTATTCACCAACTATCACTTTTAAAGAAGGAATAGATGAATTTATAAAATGGATTAAGATTCAAAAAAGAAACCTCTCTGGAGCTTCTGATAAGGCTATTTCGGAATTACAAGAAAAGGGATTATTAAAATAAAACGTTTGACTTTAAATTATTAGGATTCTAAAATGGAAAAAATACTAGTTACAGGAGCAAATGGTTTTTTAGGGTCACACCTAATTGATTTCTGCATTGATAAAAATTATATGGTATATGGGATTGATAGACCGAATCAAATTTATAGAAATTTATCTCACTATACAAATGAAAAAATAAATTTTTCAAAAAAAGAAAAGTTAAGAAGTTTCAATAATAATATTGAAATCCCGACTAATAATAAAAAATTAAGAATATTTGAATGTGACATTAAAAACTCCCAACTTTTAGAAATAATAATAGCAAATACCAAACCAAAATTTTTATTTCATTTTGGTGCACAACCATTAGTAATTCCTTCATGGAAGGATCCTGTAGATACTATAGAAACAAATGTAATAGGAACTATAAATGTATTTGAAGCAATTAAAAAGCATAAAATTGATACGAGAGTTATAGTAGCTTGCACAAGTGCAGAATATGGGACAACCACCTCAATAAATAGACCATTAAAGGAATCTGATCCGTTATTAGCCATCCATCCTTATGGAATTAGTAAAGTGGCTACTGAACTCCTTGCTCGTCAATATTTTATTAATTTTGGAATTGAAGTTATCAACCTTAGGTTTTTTAATCAAACTGGGCCTAGAAGGACTGGGGATGCAACTTCAGATTTTATTAAAAAAGTAGCCCAAATTGAATTAGGTTTATCAGAACCAGTAATTGAGGTTGGAAATCTTGAACCTTATAGAGATTATACCGGGATCAAGGATTCAATTAAAGCAATCTGGTTGGCAACAACAATGGGATCACCGGGAGAAACCTATAATATTTGTTCCTGCAAAAAGCTTCAGATTCGTCAAATTTTAGAAATTGCTCTAAGTTTTTCTGAAAAAAGGATTGAAGTAAAGAAAAATGTATCGCATAAATTAAGAAGAACTGATGAAGATGTTATTCTTGGTGATAATTCAAAGATTAAAAACGAATTAGGTTGGGATATTTCCACTTCTATAGAAGAAACTCTAAGAGATATGTTTGATTATTGGTTAGAATATTATAAGAAATATGGTTTATCAGATTAATAAAAAAGATAATTATTTTCTCTTAAAATTAAATGTGATTTTTTTAATTGTATCCTTAGTTAATTTAGATTCACAGTGCGGACATTTTATTTCAGAATTTTTCTTTAATTTCGTAATTATATTATCTTTTAAAGCAGCAGAGCAATCCCTATTTGAACATATATTTAAATAACCAAAAATTTTGCTTTTTTCTTCAGAAATATCTTCTGAGACGATTTCAAGCTTATCAACATTTATTTTTTCTATTATGGTATCTTGATTTCTATCAAGAAAATCTTTTAAATATTCAGTTTCAGTTCCAATCTTCAATATTATTTTTTCTTCCACCCTGAATCCATGCTTTTTCCGGACAAATTGAATATTTCTTATTAAATCATTTACTATTCGCTCAGATAATAGATCATCATCAATAGATATATCTAAATAGATATTACAATATTTTGATTCAGCTTTAATGAGATCATCTGATGGGTTAACTGATTTTACTATTTCTAATTCTTTTACATTTCCAACTTTCTTAATAATCTCAAGAAATTCTATTTTTGTCATATTTTCTTTTGCTTCTATAAAGATTTTCTTATTTGGCCACCTTAACCTTATTCTATTTTCATCCTTTATTGCCCTAATCATCTCTATTATTTCTCTAGTGAAATGCATTTTTTCTTCTAGTTCTTTGTTAATCAATTTCTCATCAAATTTAGGCCAATCTTGTAAATGAATACTCTCTGTTTCTTCAAAACCAATTGATTTCAAATGTGTTTTAAACATTTTAAGAAAAATTTCTTCACTTATCATAGGATTGATTGGAGCTAATAATAATAAAACCTTATATAGCACTCGATAAAGAACACCCATAATCAATAATTTGTTAGGATCCTCTGAATATATATCGAGTTTTTCGCGATTTAGCATTATGTACCATCTACTTATATCATTTACTATTAAATCTCTAAGCTCACCTGTTATCCAAGGAAGTTGATATTCATCTGATAATTCTGTTATCTTCTTAATTGTAGAATTCAATCTTGAAATTATCCAACTATCTAATTTGCTTATCTTTTTTAGATCTAATTCATTATGTGAAGGATCAAATTCAGCTAAATTAAACTTTTCATTCGCATAAACATATACATTCCAAATTGTATTAATGATTTTATATGTATCAGTATATTCTTTAAGATTAAAATTGAAATCTCGACCGGGTTGAGCTGCACCTATACAATAGAAACGAAATGTTTCAGCTCCTTTAATATTTGATAATGACTTTCTTTTTTGTAATTCTTCAACTGTTCCCTCTATTAGATCTTCAGGATTTATTACTGTACCTTTAGATTTACTCATTTTCGCTCTCTCCATCAATACCCATCCATGCATATAGCAAGCATTATAATTCTTACGACCTGAAGATACCATAGCACTATTTAATAGACTATTAAACCACCCTCTTATCTGGTCTTTTCCTTCTATTATAAAATCTGCTGGAACCCATGTATCATAATGACTTTTACCATCGTAAACCTCTTGGGCAGCCCACATTACCGAACCAGAATCCAACCATACATCTAAAATATCTGGTATTCTTTTCTTGATTCCCTTCTTGCAAGTTTTACATTTCCATGTTACTTTATCTATCCAAGGTCTATGTAAATCTTCAGGGCATTCACCTGCAATTTCCTTTAATTCATTTCCTGACCCTATTACTGTAATATCTTCACATTCTTCATTATCACATATCCAAACACTTAAAGGAATACCCCAAAAACGTTGTCGTGAAATACACCAATCTTTTAAAGTTGATAACCAACTATTAAACCATCTATTACCTGCCCAATCAGGAATCCAGTATATTTCATTGTTCTTTTTAAGTAATTCAGGAATTAGACTTTCAGTTTTAAAAAACCATTGATTCGTTGCCCTGTAAACTAATTTTGAATCACATCTCCAACAATGTGCATATTCATGCTCGATTTCATTAGTTAATATTAGCGTTCCCTTTTTCTTTAATAAATCTAAAATCTTCTCGTTAGCTTCAAAAACATTCATTCCTTCGAATTTTCCTGCTTCTTTTTTGTAAACGCCTCTGATACTTACTGGATTGAAAATTGGTATATTATTTGCTACTCCTACTTCAAAATCTTCAGGACCATGACCTGGTGCTGTATGTACTAATCCAACACCTTCTGAAGCTGAAACATATTCTTCAGAAAGGATTATTGAATGAACCTTTTTACTTTTTTTTGCGAGTTCTAACTGATAGGGAACTTCGTTCAATAAAGGGTGTACATATTTTTTTCCTTCTAAATCTTCTCCAATGTAATCTTCTAATATTTTATACTTATAACCTAATTGCCCAGAAATTAAATGGGTTATTGAATTTTTTGATAAGATCCAATTCTCATTAAGATCTTCAATGTATACTTTAGCATATTCTGCTATCGGATTTGCCATTATTGCTGAATTTGCTACTAATGTCCAAGGTGTAGTAGTCCAAATAATGAAATATGTGTTATCTATATCTTTTGATTTAATTTTTAAGAATAAACTTGTATCCTTAATATTTTTATATTCATGTTCATGTTTTGCTAAAGCAGTTGCACATCGAGGACAACAATTTAAAGGGCGATAAAACTTGTATAGTAAATTATTTTCCCAGGCTTTTTTTAAAGTCCACCAAATTCCCTCAATATAGCTGTTTTTAAAGGTAATATAGGGATTATCCCAATCCCAGAAATAGCATCCTAATCTTTTGAATTGGTCGTTCATTATTGCTAGATTTTTTAAAGCGAACTCTTTACAATTCTTAATGAAATTATCTATTCCATATTCTTGAATCTCTTGCTTGTTCTTAATACCTAATTCCTTTTCCATTTGAACCTCGATTGGTAATCCGTGAGTATCGTAACCAGGAGTATCAGTAACCTTATAACCTCTCATTCGTTTGTAATTGATTAAATAGTCTTTTAAAATCTTATTCCATGCTGTTCCAAGGTGAATAGATCCAGTAGTATAAGGAGGACCATCAATAAATCGCCATATTTCCTTACCTTTTTCTTTATTCCTTATTATAGAATAGATATCTTTTTCTTTCCATGAACATAAAATTTTTTCTTCTAGATCTTTTAAATTCAAATTCTTCTCTAATTCTTCCACGAAAACCATCTAATGAAAATGTGAATGTATATAATAAGAAGATCAAATTAAAAAATTTAATTAATTCATCTAAAAACTTATATATTGGTGCTTTAAATTTAAGAATAAAAGTAATCCATTTAATAGAAGCTTCTATTTTTGAATTGGGTATTATTTTAAATTAGAATTTCCATTAGACTAAACAATTTTTAAGTTATGCAAAATTATTTAATTAATTATATTTAGAATTCCTTTTTATCTTAAACAGAAACCACATTTACCAAATGATTTAATTGTTTGTTCCCAGCAATGATTATGATATGCTCGATTACAGTGTGGACATTCTGTGTGACAATTATCTTCTCCTGCAATTTTTTTAGTACAACTAGGACATTCAATTTTATGACATATCACACATGATACAACTGAAACCTCGAAAATCTTTTTAGAGATCAAATTGAAGAAATCAACAAGGTAACTGAATGGAGTCCATTCATTGAAGAAATCATTAAATGAGGTATGTAAATCTTTCTTAATTTTCTCATGAGCTTCTAAGTCAAACTCATTTATCACTTTAACTTCAGGCATTTTCATTGGGTAATCTATTGGTAGATTAATCTGAAATTCAAAAGTAAGATCTTCAGTTTTCATTTTACCTTTCATTTCAACATTTAAAATTGCTGTTAATGGATCATATTTAATATTTTTATAATGATCTTTTAATAAATCAATTTCAAAATTGATCCTTGAATTTTTATCTACTAACCAAGAAATTTCTCTTATAATTTCGACTGGTTTGCTTTCATTTTCTATCCAATCTTTATATGAGTCTAATTCTTCAATAGGTTTTTTAATTATTTCTTGTAATTCCGAAGTTAACTCGATTTTGGGTGGTTTGGGATAGGGTTCAAGATCAATTTCCATAATATATTCTTTAAACCCGTAAGTCAATAAACTTATCTTTAAATTTGTTAAGCTATTTGCAATACTTTCGCACTGATATTCACCGGAAATATTTTTTGATTGAACTTCAATTTCTTTTATAAAAAGTAATTTCTTTTCTAATTTATGTAAAATTTCAACGATACGAGGTGGATTTTTTTTATTCCAATTTTTTAAAATGTCTGTTGTTTCATTAGGATCTCCTAAAATGTTCCTTATCTCGTCTGGAATTGATATAATTGGTTTATCCGGATAATTTCTGAAATCAATTGTAATTATAAATGTTTTTGTAAGTGTAATAGTAATATAGACATTTATTAATCCTCCAGTAGAGTCAATTTGATCAAATGCATATTCTTGTTGAATTAAGCTCAATTCTGTATTGATTAAAACGCTTATTTTTTCATCCTCTTCTAATGTTTGTTCATGATAAGAAGGTGTTATAGATTCATTTTTAGGTTCAGAATATTGTGATTGTTTAATTAAAGCCTCATCAGTTAAAAAAAAATCATTTGAAACTTCTGAAGGATGATCATATTCATTGTATGAAAAATCTGGGGGATAAGCATTTAGATCAGGAGTAATATATTCTTCTTTTTCAGGAAAAAATTCATCCAGATTATTTAATTCGGCATCTACGAATTTTTTTTCTAATACTTCTTCTGGAGCTTTTAGGGCACTTTGAATTATAGACTTTAACTCAATAACAATATCAATTACTTTAGAGTTAATTGTCCAATTCCTCAAACTTTTTAGTTGAAAATTACCTAATAATTCCTTTATCTCATTATGAAAAATTAATTGGGGAGAAGAATTTGGAAAATCTTCATTGAATTTAATTTCTAATTCGTATTTTTTATCAGGTGTTTCATAAACATAACCATATAAATGTGTTATGTCACCTGAGACCATCCAAAATGAAAATTGTTTTGCAATTTTTTGAGCTTCTCTTAATATTCTCTGTTTATCCATGAATGTCACATTAGGATAAATATTTTTTTTTCGTTATTAAGAATATAAAATCTATTCTTAAATGTATTTGCCAATTATAGATTCAATTTATAGAAGAAAGAAATATTTTGATTTATCTCGTTTTAAAATATATATTGGAGATGAAAGAAGAAAAAAATCTTACTCCTAAATACTAAAATTTATTTTTAAAAAATGAATTTTTTAACACATTTATGAAATCTCTAACTTCTGTTAAGGTTACTGCCCTTAACAATAAGATAATTATTAAAAACACGCCAAAATACATCCCTGAAAAAAGTATTAATATTATTATATTACTTAAATTGAAATGAAAAATTAAATTAAGTAGAAAAATTAGTAAAATTGCTGAGAATGCTGAAACAATATATCTAATTATTGTAGATAACATATTAGAATCAAAATTTATCTTATTTTTCTTTTTTACTAACAGAGTCGAATATATAGTATATATTGAATTTGGAATCATAACAGATAATATTGCCCCTACCGTGTAAATATAAGGAATTAGGATTAAACTTAATGTAATCGTAAAAAAGGAACAGACCGCATATAGCTTATAAACTAACTTTGGTTCGTTAGAAGCCCATAAGAAGTGACCCCCAGCGACATCAATGATATTTATATTTAAAAAAAATATATATAATTTGAGATAATTGGCGATTGGATAATAACTAGGGTCAAATATAAATGCTATTAAAGGATCTGAGAAAAAGAGAAAATAAAAAGATATTGGTATTGTTAACAATAGCCCATATTTATATATTAAATTATACATTGTCTGAATTTTGGTTTTCTCTTCTTCTCCTTCTTTTTGAATGTAATGAGACACATAAGGAAGTATAAATCGTGAAAATATAATTGCTGGTACTGAAAAATTGACTATCATCCAAACGACAATTGCATATAGGGCTAATTCGTCAGCACTGAAAAAAGCTAAAATGAATTGATTTGAATTCGTTATTAAATTTTGAAGAAATACATATAAAAAAATGTAAATTGAAAACCTTAAAAGCGTTCGGGAAAGTTTCCAATTAAATTTAAAAATTGAAGATAAATACTTATATTTTAATTGAGAAAAAATCAAAATTACAATCATTTGAATTAGCGATGCTATGGAAAATAGCAATATAATTTGATATAATGTTATATCCATAATTAGTATAAGGCAAACAATAACTACTTTTATCAACTTAGAAAAAATAAATGATATAGCGAAAAGTTTAAACTGCCAAAGTCCTTGAAAAATACTTTCAAAATAATTAACTACATTATTAGCAAATAGAATTAAGGAAGTAAATTTAAGAACGAGACTTAAACCAGGCATTTGATATAAAAATTCAAATAAATCAGATAAAAAGAATAGAATTAATGAAAATACTAATGTAAATATAATTATCCACTTTAATCCTTCAGAAAATAAATTCACTAATTTATTAGAATCCTTATCTTCTTCTGCTGACAATTGTTGAATAATAGTTGTACTTAATCCTACGTTTGAAAAAATTGTAAAAAAAGTTAAAAATACTAAAGATAATTGATAAACACCATATTCTCCCGGAGGAAAATTACGAGTTAAAATCAAAACAAGTAAAAAATTAGAAATTAGTGCAATAATTAAAGAGATTGAAATTATGAAAAAACTCTTGAAAGCCTCTTCCTTATTTTTCATTTTAAATTCTATGCTATTAATTTTATATAATAAAATGTAATAATTTACTTTGAAATTATTTTTCTGGTGGAAAGTTAATGTAAGTATAAAAATATTTGATTTAAATTAACTATTTTGAATATTATTTTAATTATATCTAAAACAGAAAAAATTTTTCAATCTTTTGTTAATTTTAATGATTAGTTTTATCAAAAATGAATAATTTAAAATTATAAGTTATAGTTGGAAAAGAACATATAAGATTTAATATTAAGACAAGGAATAGGTCATTAGAATTCAATGGAAAAAGTTATATTATTAGCATTAGATGGGTTAAGTTGGAATTTAATTGAAGAGTTAATAGAGGAGAATAGATGTAAAAACCTTAAAGAATTAATTGATAATGGTACTTCGGGTGTTTTACAAGCAGAAGATTTTTTAAGCTCACCTAAAATTTTTTGTTCCATATTTACAGGGAAGAAGGTAGATAAACATGGGATTAAAGACTTTTATTCAAAAGAAGAGGATTTATGTTCTGAACAAGTCTGGGATATATTACATAAGAGAGGATTTAGAGTTGGAATATACAGACCCTTAAGCGTCTGGACTGCAAATAATACTCATGACTTCTGTATTCCAAATCCTCTATTATTAGAAAAAGATACGTACCCTGAAAATCTATCTTTTATAAGCGAACTAGATATAAGGGCACGATCTGAAAAATATACTTTGAAATTTTTGATTCATATTTTTTGGAAGCTTATCAAATTTAATTTTCCTATTAAAAGTTTATTTCAAATAATAAAAAGAAGTATTATTTTGATCTTTAAAAAAGGTTTAGAAGAAAGAATGTATCTTCTAAAAGAAATCGAATTGATTATTCATACAAACTTATATTACAAATTACTCAAGAAATATCAGTCTCATTTTACAGTATTTTTTGATTATTCTTTCGATACACTTAGCCACATATATTGGAGAAGTAAAGGAGAGAAATCAACCTATCACAAAGTTCTTCCCCATGCCTATGAATTAGTTGATACATTCATTGGTAAAGTCAAAAGGTTTGCTGAGAAAAATAATTACCATCTATTTATTTGCTCAGATCATGGCTTTGAAAAAATAGAAAAAAAATATCGAGATGATTTTAGAACAATAAATGTTCTTTACTTACTTAGAGAACTTAATTTTTACTATGATGTTTATGGTATTTATATGACTCAAAGTGTGATTTTTAAGATGAGACCCAATTCTAAAAGATCTATTAAAGATTTTGAACATGCCTTAGAAAATGTCACTTGTAATGGAAAACCTCTTTTTATTATTAAACCTTATTTAAAAAAGTTAATGGTAAAAATAAACGACTTTTTTGGAAATAATAAAAATTATAACGTAAAACTACCAAATGGAAAAGATTTAAGCCTAGATAAGATAATTGATTTTAATCCTGGTCATTCTGGAGTGCATAATGAAAAATATGGAGTTTTTATTAGTAAAGGTCCAAAAATAAAAAAAGGTATAAAATTAGGTAATATTACTCCATATGATATAACTCCAACAATTCTCGATTTATTTGGAGAACCTATTCCCTTAGATATAGATGGAGTGGTTTTAGAAAAGATTTTTATAAAATAACTCTATATTTATTTAAATATTTTATAGATAGGTCTATCTCTGCCATCAACTTTCTCATTTAGAAGTATAGCTTTATTTAAACATGAAAATTTAATTATAAAGTCTACAAATTCACTATTAGTATAATTAACATATGCATTTTGCATAATCTTCTCATTAGGATTGTGAGGTTGAAAAAACATAATTTTCGTCTTTAATTTTTTTAAGAAATCAATTAACTCGAAATAAAGTTTTTTTTCTCTAATAAAATGATGAAAGATATTTAAAGCGATAATAATATCAAATTCTTTTGTGATCTTTAAATCAAATATTGATTTATTAATAATCTTGAACCTTTTACTTTCAATATCTCTTAATTTTTTCATAAAATAAACATTGCTAGGTCTAACCTCTACGGCGTAGCAATCAAATCCAAGATCTTCAAGGTTATGACAAAAAAAACCTAAGTTTGCTCCAATATCTAAAACTGTCCCATTTTTTATATCTAGATTATTTTTAATAATTTCGAAGCGTTTATCAGAATAATAGGCTGTCTTTAAATTCAAATCAGGATGTATTAATGGCTGATATACTTCTCCATGGATTGCTTGAAATTTTAAAAATTCATTACAAAATTTTTTCCATTGGGAGTGTCTAACAACTATTTGAATCGGAATATTTTTTTCCTTAAGAATATATAAAAGCGAAAAATAAAATATTCCTTCTATTAAAATAAATTCACCATTCCTTCCAATAGCTACTTGAATTTTATTTTTAATTTTTTCTAAATTAAAGTTATGATATAGTTTATCTAAAGAATCTAATAACTCTAAGAATTGATTTTTACCGGTATCATCAATTTCATATTTCTTGTGAGTTTCATTGTCAATCAAAATTTTATAGAATTCAATTTCTTCCCATCTTTTTTCGTTTAAAAAATGTTCATTTAACAAAATATATTCATTTGATTTTGCAATCTTTTTCAGATTGTTTATATTATCCCAATTTTCATCAAGAAAGAGATTTTTATTTTTTTTATAAGAATTATAATCTAAATAGTATTTTAGGCGTGTTATATCGATAATTAACTCATTAGGAAAAGTATCGGAGAGATTTTGATCATTGATGTCAAAAGAAAGCTCTAAATACCAAAATTTGTCATATAATTTATAGATTAATTTTTTTAATGTTGGGATTATTTCAAAAATTCTCCATGCATAAAATTTATAAATGCTTTGTTTTATTCTAGGAATTTTATTTATGATAGTCCACAAAATTTCTAAGATCTTATTTATCATTAGCTCTCATCGATACTTTTTCATTTAGTAGTAAATTATGATATTTATATTTTCTCAACACGAAAATTCTCTTATATTGCATATTTATTAGTTTAAGGTTAATAATAATAACATTAATTCATAAAAGTTACTTTTAATTTGATTTAATTATAAAAATTCTAAAAAATTATTAAAAATTGTACTTTTATCAATCTAGTTAAAAATAATGTATACCTAAAAAAATTCATTTAGATTGAATTAATAGATAAGATTAATCTTTTAGAATAGAAAATTATCTCAGATTTTAATTAGAAATAAAAAAGTTCGAGTTGTTTTAAGTGAATTTAAAAGACTTTATATCCAAATTTGTTATAACTTTCATGAAATTTATCCCATCAGGATTACCTTTAATAATATTACGAGGTGCTTTGAAAGGATACAAATTAATTATTGGAGCACCTGCCGGAAGTGGAAAGGGAATATCCTTTTTGCTTAATCTTAGTGAACCAGAGCGATTAAAGATGGTTACAAATTTAATCTCAAAAAATTTTGTATGTTTTGATATTGGAGCTAGTATTGGTATTTATTCATTACTTTTCTCAAGATATTCTAAATTAGTTTATGCTTTTGAGCCTCTTCCTAGTAATCTAAATCTATTACAAAAAATGCTTAGATTAAATAAAGTAAAAAACGTAATAATTATCCCGAGTGCTGTAGCCGATAAAAATGGAAAATCAATGTTTAAAGCAGCTTCTAATGTAGCAGAAGGCAAATTAGATGCTAGCGGAACTCAAAGAGTTACAACCATTTCACTTGATAGTTTTATAACAAAAAAAAATGTAACACCAAATTTATTAAATATTGATGTCGAAGGCGCAGAATTGTTAGTTCTTGAGGGGGCAAAAAATTTTCTTTCAAAAAATAAACCCCTAATAGTTATTGAAACTCATGGCGACTTAATTAAACAAAAATGCTTTACGTTTTTAAAACAAATAGGATATACATCTTTTAATCCTATCGGTTTTAATTCTATAAAAGAAGCAAATGATTTTATCATTAAACCATAACATAAAAGAATTATAAATTAACATTCTCTTTATTAATGATTTTTTGGAAAATCTCTTCTAGAGAAGAAATACTATTTTCCATACTAAAATTATTTATAACGTGTTCTTTGCCTCTTATAGAAAATTCTTTATTCAACTCTTTATTTTTTATTAGCGTAATAGCTTTTTGAGTAAAGCTTTTAAGATTATTTGTTTTTATTATATATCCAGTTTGACCCTCTAATATAGTTTCTGAAGGGCCTCCCTCAAAAGCTATTACTGGAGTACCATTTAACATAGATTCTAATGGAATTAAACCATATGATTCTTCTATTGCTGTATAAAAAGTTAAGGTTGATTGTTTGTAAAAATCATTAATCAGATTTTCTTCAATAAAACCATAAAAAATTACATTCTGTTTTGGAATATTCAATTTTTTCATTGCTTTAATTATAATTTTTTTACAACTTCTTGCTGGTCGACCCCCAATTAATAATATAGCTTCAGGAATTTTTCTTATTACTCCTTTAAATATATAAGTTAATTCCTTTGCACCTTTTAGATGTGTGGATAATCCTAAAGTAAAAATTATTGGAATATCAGCTCTTAATCCTAATTCTTTTCTTAGATCAAAATTTTTATTTACTTCAATTTCTTTATTAATTTTAATTCCAATATAATGCAAAATACCATTTCGACCATACCACTCTTTTATACGCCTTCCTGTAAACTTACTTATATATATTATTTCCGTAGCTGAACGCATTCCAATGATATCATACCTTTTAAAAAAGATTCTAAGAATAAAACTAATTAATTTTAACGATATTGGAGCTCTTGAATAAAAGGTTTTATCATGAAATAAACGATATGGTTCTAAACAATAATGAACAAATTTTCTTTTACTGGTTTCTTTTAATTTTGAAAGGTAATAATTTGTTGGAAAATGCAAATTTACAATCAAATCGCATTCCATATCATTTATTATTCTTAAATATTTTTTTTTTATTCTATTGAATTCAAGCCAATATAAAGGATTTTTTGGCACAGGCCCTCCGATTTCTACGAGATTTACTTTATTAGTAAATTTATAATTATTTTTATCTATATTTACAGCAACTACAGAAATATTATATCCTCTATCAGATAATTGATTGGCATAATCCATAATAAATTTCCCACCTCCACCATAAATAGAAAGATGAGAAATAACAATGACGATTTTCATGAGAATAATTTTGTTGTGTTGTTCTAGTTAGTCATTTGTTTTTCTAATTTATAATTCATTTTTAGAAATATTAAAGATCAATTTTTTAATTTTTTCTTTATACTCTCTTTAACTTTATTAAATTCAGTATGATTTTTTTAAAGTCATTTAAGATCTTTGACCATAAATAATATTGTTCTATCAAGTGATAACCTTTCTGTCCGATTTCTACTAATTCTTCTTTATTATAACTTAATTGTTCAATTTTTTTTATAAGATCAAGTTGATTTTTAGCATAAATTACACCATTATCCTTTCCAATCTCCATAATTACCCCCGGTAAACTATTTGATAATACAGGTTTTTTCATTGCCATATATTCAACAATCTTTCCCGGAGTAATATCTTTTGTAATATCATTTAATTCAAAACTCATAAGGCATAAATTTGCTAATTCAATGTATTCTGTTAATTCAAAAAAAGGAAGTCTCCCAGTAAAATAAACCCAATTTGCTTTAATTTTTTCACAATGCTTGATTAAGTTAGAATATATTCCTCCATCTCCAACTAAGATGAATTTAAAATTTAATTTGCCACTAATTATATCTGCATTATAGTAATCTATAATCTCTTTTAATCCAGCAAAATCATAAAAGTATCCCATAAAGAATAAAATAAAATCATCTTCTTTTATTGAATATTTTTTCTTTAGAATTTCAAGTTTTTGCCTATTTACAATTGTATTTTCCAAAGAAACCCCATTTAAAAGAATTTTAATTTTTTCTGGTTTACCTCCTTCATTTAAAACATATCTTCGAAGTGACTTAGTAACGACAATAATTTCATCAGAATATTTAAAAAAAAAGAGTGAAAAAATCTTAGCAATTTTTTGAGCAAAATGCAAAGGTACTAATGTATGAAGTTTATCAATATAGTAAAAAACAAAGGGGATTTTATAAAGTTTTGATAGGAATAACCCAATGATCCCATTTGTTAAAGAAAAACTTATTATAATATCCTGTCGATTTCTTCTAAATAACTTAAGCATTCCAAAAAAATTGGTAATTAAAGAAGATATTCGTCTAAAGTATGGAACTTGAATATGACCTGTTCGTATAATTTTTATATTTGAATGGTCTATTGCGCGGTGAATATTAGAAAAAAATTGCTTTTTTATGAATACTGATTTAGAATGCATTATTCGATCAATATCATAATCAAAAACTGTGATTTTAATATTAGGATTTTTTGAAAGTCTTTCAAAAATATGATGTTGAGTATGCGGACCTCGTGTAAGCCAATCTGTTTCTTGAAGTATGAGTAAATTCATCAGATAACTCTAATCTTTAAATTATTTATGAAAGCTTAAGCAATACTCACTAATTTGTATTTAATAATATGTAATTAGCAATTACTATAAATATTGAAATAGTTCATGAAAAAAAAGATTTTTGGAATTAAAAATTTAAGATTTCTAAATATAGATGCCAATATGAATCCATATAATTAAAATGTCATTTAAACTCTCAAATTTCTATAAATTTATTACAACAATTATGAAGAAATCTAAAACTTTCAGAAAGATGAAAATTGAATTAGTTTTTATTATTAGTCGAATTTACATTTATATTAAAATTAGAAATATGATTTGAGAAAGACTTTTTGAATAAAAGTCTAACAAAAAGAACTATGCCTACTAAAATTTTAATTTTGGGTGGACTTGGATATATTGGTAGTGTATTATATGAAATTTTGAAACAAGAGGATTTGGAGGTTGATATATTAGATAATCATTTATATAAGGATCTTCAACCTCCAAATCCATATATTGATGCGGATATACGAAACAAAGATAAGATTGAGCGTATTTTTAAGAATTATGATGTAATTGTTAATTTAGCAGCAATTGTAGGTGATCCCGCTTGTTTAATAGATACAAATTTAGCAATTGATATAAATTGTATAGGTGCGAGAAATGTTGCTGAGATTTGTAAAAAATTAAAAAAATTTGTCATCCATATTAGTACCTGTAGTGTTTATGGAAGTGAACCGAACAAAATTGTTAAGGAGGAAGATGAGGGATTCCCAATAGACTTTTACGGTCAAACAAAATATACCCAAGAGCGTTTAATAAGAGAGATTTGTGATGGTAATCATTGTATTTTAAGATTAGGTACAGCATATGGATTAAGTCCTAGAATGCGGTATGATTTAGTTGTAAATGCTTTTGCAGCCAGAGCTATAAAATTTAAAAAGATTACTGTCTTTGGAGGAGAACAGGAACGCCCTTTCGTTCATATTCGTGATATCTCTAGAGCTATACTCCATGTTATTAAAAATGGTTTAAATGGAATATATAATATAAAAGGTGAAAATTTAAGTTTATTGAAATTAGGCGAGACTGTCAGAGAAATCACGAATTGTGAAATAGAAATAAATAGAAATATAGTAGATAAAAGGAGTTATATAGTAGACAGTAGTAAAATAACAAATACAGGATATGAATTTAAATATAACATCGAGGATGCCATAAAAGAAATTATAGTTTCACCAACAGTACAAGAATTTCATAAAGGAATTTATTCTAATCTAAAACTCGCAGAAAGTGTTAAAATAACAGAAACTATTGGTAAAAGAGATTTAAATTTAATTGAAGGAGGAATTGCTGTTGATGACAGGGGAACGCTAAATTTTGCTAATGAGTTTAATTTCTATGGTGTTAAACGTTTTTATCAAGTACAAAATTTCAATAGTTCGACAATTCGCGCATTTCATGGTCACTTAAATGAAGCAAAATATGTTTATGTCTCTAAAGGTTCTGCTATTGTTGCAGTTGTTAAATTAGATAATGTTGAAAAACCTTCTAAAACTCAAAAAGTAAATCGTTTTATTTTATCAGATAGAAGTCCACAAGTGTTATTTATACCTCCTAGACACGCAAATGGTTTCAAACCTTTAGAAAATGATACAAGAATTATTTTCTTCTCAACAAGTTCACTTGAAGAAAGTAAGGGTGATGATTACAGATTTCCTGCCGATTATTGGGGAAAAGGAATATGGGAAGTAGAAAATCGGTAAAAATTGTTAATGCTGGAGGTTGGTTAAAACGACAAATATTTTAGTTCTTGGTATAAGTGGGATGCTTGGCTCAATGGTTTTCGACTATCTTTCAGCGAATCCTAATTTTAATGTGTATGGTACTGTAAGGAATTCGAAATTTTTAAAAGAAAAAGTTTATTTTTTTGACGCTAACAACATTTCTCAGTTAGAAGATGATCATTTTCTTAACTTAAAAATAGAATATATTATTAATTGCATTGGGATTACAAAACCGTTCTCAAAAGATGATGATCCTGAAGGTGTTCAACGAGCAATCCGTATAAATGCAGATTTTCCATGGAAATTATCTGGTTATGCTAAAAAATATAATATCAAAATTATTCAAATTGGAACTGACTGTGTTTATTCTGGAAAAAAAGGTAAATATACTGAGAATGATCCACATGATCCACTAGATGTTTATGGTAAAACAAAAAGTTTGGGCGAAGTATTTGATGGATCAATGCTAATAATAAGATGCTCGATTATTGGTCCCGAAATCAAAAATGAAAAAAATTTTTTACTTGAATGGTTTTTAAATCAACCAGACAGAGGAACTATAGGGGGTTTTGAACATCATATCTGGAATGGTGTTACCACCCTTCAATTTGCTCAATTGTGTGAAAAAATTATAGTAAAAAATGTCTATGATCAAATATTATATAAATCCTTTATACATCATTATATACCAAATAATATTGTAAATAAATATCAATTAATGCACATTTTCAATGATATATTTGAAAAAGATTTAAAAATCAATAGAATTAATAAACCAGAACAAAAAGTTGACCGATCACTCGATTCAATATATTCAGATCTAAATAATCTTATGGGAACAAAAGATATTAAAACTGTAGTTTTAGAACTTAAAAATTATATGGAAAAAAGGATTAAAAAATAATTTTTATCATAACTAGAGAAATTATCTCTCTAAATTTTTATAATATTTAAGAGAATTTCCAATTAATATATTACAAATCTTTTCTGAAATATTTTTGCCATAATGAGATACGGGTTCAACTTTTCGAGAAAGAGCTAATTCAGCTGAGTCAAGCATCTGTTCTACATCCATCCCAGTAAGTACGTTTACACCAAGCTCTACTAAATCGATCCGTTCTGTACTTTCGCGTATTGTTATGCATGGAGTTCCTAAAATTGCGCATTCTTCTACAACTGTCCCACTATCTGTAAGTACTAACATTGCTTCTTTTTCCATACCTAAAAATTCTAAAAATCCTTGAGGGGGAATTGGATTAATTCCTTTTGGAAACGTTAATTTATATTTATCCATCATATTTTTAGTTTTAGGCATTAATATAAATTTAATCTCAATGTTTTTCTTTTTGTACAGTTCACCAAGAAATTCTAAGATTTTACCTAAATTTATTTGATTTTCAGTGTTTTCTGCACGATGACATGTCACCAAATAATATGGAAGATCTTGTGTGAATTCTGTTTTAACAGCATGAACAACTTCTATAATAGGATTTCCAACGACCCAACATCGTCGAGGATTAATACCTTCTCTTTGTAGATTTTCTTTATGTTCTGGCAAATAACAGATATTCAAATCAGCAAGATGATCGATTATAACTCTATTTTTCTCTTCCGGCATTTTCCAGTTTTTACTACGCATTCCTGCTTCAATATGGACTAATGGAATGTTTAATTTAGAAGTGGCTATAGCAAAACCTAAACTACTATTGTTATCGCCTAACACAATTACAAATTCTGGCTGCTCTTTAAATAAAGTCTTTTCGAACTCAATCATTAACTTTGCAACCTGAGAAGCATGTGTACCACTTTTTACATCTAAATTATAATTGGGAGTACGGACTTCTAATTGTTCGTAAAATATTCTATTTAAATTATAATCATAATGTTGTCCGCTATCAACAATCACATTTTCAAAATATAAATCTAATTTTTTAATGATCTGTGAAAGACGTATAATGTCTGGTCGAATTCCGATACAAGTAATTATTTTTCTCATAGTATCTTAGAAGCATAAAAATTTCAAAAAGTTTTATTTTTGAATAATCAAAATTGTTTTTTAAAATTTATAAGATAAATCTAAAAATTAGTAAATATGCTCAAAGATGTTGAATTCCAGATTGTTTTTTAACTACATATTTTATTTTTTGAGTGTAATAGTGAAATATACAAGAGAAGATACTTTTAGCTAGTTTTGTTAATACTATACCTGAAGATCCATGTATACGTCTGTATACTTTTATTGGACATTCTTTAATTCTAAATTTTGCAAGTGCTACTATTAATATTTGTTCTGTACAAAAAGCATAGCCATGATATTTAGTGTTCATGAAAACTGGAAGAACTTTTCTATTAAATGCCCGGAATCCAGTCTGATTATTCATCACTTTTGGACCGAATAATATCTGTATTAATTTTTCTACAATAATTTCTCCTAATCTAGTAAGTATGGGTAATTCATAAAAATAAGTTCCTTTATATCGTGATCCAAGCGTATAGTCAGCCTCTCCATCCAATATGGGTCTAACCATATTTAATATATCATCAGAACTATGTTGCCCATCTGAATCCATTGTTACAATTATCTTTCCCGTTGCCTGAAAAATTCCTGAAATAATTGCATTTCCATACCCTCGATCTCTTTTATTATTTATTAATCTAATTCCTCTTTTTAATTGAACTTTTTTAATTTCTTTTAAACTATTGTCATTGGAGTGATCGTTAACAACAATTATTTCTATAGCACCATCATTGGGTAATTCCTCTAAAACTTTTTTTATCGTCTTTTCTTCGTTATACATTGGTAGTACAATTGACATTAGAATTTCATCTTTTTCAGTCTTAAAATTTTTAATGTAATTATACAAGTTTTGATGTAATTCACATATATTTCTCTCTTTTTTTTCTGAACTATTTAATATGCTGTTAAGATTCATTTTATTATCTAATATTTTCAAAAATAAGGCGCCTTTTGCTTTATCTCACGTTTATAAAGTTAAAGTTTTTTAGATTTTTATTTATTTAATATTAATATTATTAAATTTAAAATTTATTTAATTAATAAATTCCTAAATTAATTCGATTTTTAAAGTTATTTTTATTATATTTGAAGAATTAAATTAAAAATAAATTTTAATCAAAATATTTCATCTTTTTGAGAATTCTTTAATTTGCCAGTTATAATGATTCATTAAACCCCTTTCAATATCAAATTCGGGATTATAATTTAAAAGACTTTTAGCTTTATTAATATTTGAATATGTGATATCTACATCTCCTTGTTGTTTATCAACGAACTTAACTTTTTTTGGCTTACTAGTTATATTATACATTTTTTCAATTAATTCATTAACACTGATAGGATTTGAACAACCTAAATTAAAGATCTCTCCATTTGAAACATCTTTTTCACATGCTAAAATTAATCCATTTATAATGTCAGAGATATAAGTAAAGTCTCTGAGTTGTTGACCATCTCCATAAATAGAAATCTCTTGATCATTCAGCATTAAATTAAAAAATTTTGTTATTGACATATCAGGTCTACCTCTTGGTCCATATACGGTATAAAATCTTAAAGATGTAATTGGTAAATTATATTCTCTATAATAATAATCTGCATATAGTTCACCACATAATTTTGATACTGCGTATGGTGAAATGGGATTCTTTGGATGATTTTCATCACATGGAGTATAAATTGGATTGCCATATACTGATGATGAAGATGCATAAACAATTTTTTGAATATTATCAATTTTTAGAGCGTATTCAAATATATTCACTGTACTTATAATATTGTTTTTAGCAACATCTGCAGCCTTATTTATCGAATATCTTACACCAGCTTGAGCCGCTAAATGGAAAATAAAATCAATTTCATAGTTGATTTGACCAATAAATGAATTATTTGTGAGATCTTCTCTAATTATAATATAATCCTTATTATTTTGATAATTATTTAATATTTTAGCTAGCCTTTCTTCTTTACCTAAATAATAATCATTAAAATTGTCAATCAGTATCAAAAAATTATTATTTTTTAATAATGTTTCAGCTAAGTGAGAACCAATAAAACCAGCAGCACCTGTTATTATAATGCACTTGTTTTTTAACATGGTCTAAGATAAATTTTAAATTGAAATTAATATTCTTTTAATGTTAATTATTGATGCCTCAGTTAAATCTTTTAAGAAATTTGAGAAAGCAAGCTAAAAAATTAAAATTATATCTATATTTATGAAATTTAAAAGTAGATAAAATGAAAATTAGAAAATTGAATATAAATCATATTATATTTTTCATAAAAGTAAGAATAAGACTAGTGTTGATACTAATATCTTTTATATCCCTAATTTTCATAATTCTCAAAATGGTGCATTTTGACATCCTTTCTGGACTATCAGTAATTCCATTTTGGAATCTTTTATTTAATTTTAGTGTTTATCTCAGTACGTTTTATACATTATTATTTTTGCCGACTTATCCAATTATATTTATAATATATAAAATAGAAAATATGAATTTTTTAGAAAAATTAGCTATTACTATTGTTGGAAATATGTCTTTTTATATTGTAGTAGGAATAAGTGGTTTTTATTTGGGATTTGCATTAACTAATTGGTTCTTCTTTATAATTTTGATAGCTTTTTTCTTGATAATTATTTTCTGGATTCTAATTATCGACATTAAAGCTGGAAAATTTAATGTTTTTAAAATTAACCCTTCTTTGGATGAAAGGCAAAATTTTTTTGATAATTTTTCTGTATTTAGATTTTTAAAAAGATTTAGATTTTCAAACTCTCTCCTTTTATGTATTTTTATTTTACTACTTTGTATTTTTAGTACTTTAGGATCCAGTATATTTATAGGAACGGATCCTTGGATGCACATTTCAGTTATTAAGTTTATAACTGATATTCATAAATTACCTATAAATGACTATTTTGGTACTTTTGGTTTTCACATTTTTTCAGCGTTAATCCATTTTTTCTCTGGTATGGATATTATTTTAATACCTAGATTTTTCATATTTTATGCATTACCAATAGCCGCATTAATCATCTATAATCTATTTATGAGAATTTTTAAGAATAAAAGTTTAGCAATATTGGGAATTTATGTATTAGGATTTTCATCATTAGGATTCTTAATTTTAATGTATCAGTTTTGGCCCTCCAGTCTAGCACTGATTCAAGGAATTGCATTATTTTTTCTTTTATACATTAGGTTAAAATCCTTTACTCAGGAAAAAGAGCCACAAAAGAAGCAAATTTTTTCAAACTTATATATTACCTATTTTTTATTTATTTTAATATATATTAGTTGTATTCTTATTCATTCTTTAATTGCTATGATTTTTTTAATTACTTTTCTATGGGTCTATTTAATTTATTTTATTAAAAGTTATAAAAGAGGTTTTGATTTTATATTGCTAGGGATATGTTTATGCATTTTCATTATTTTTTATGTTTTAAACATAAGCACCGGGCATTTGCTTATTTTCATGAGACTAAGCACTCTACCATGGTATTATATTTTATTTGGAATTATTATTATCGGAATACTGGAAGGATTAATACTTTTACATTATCGAAAGTCATTGGATTTCAACAAAGGAAGATTTTCTTTAATATTAACAGGAAAAAAAATTAAAATTTTTAAAAGAATAGAAAACAAATTTCTCTATCCTCTTATTTTTACATCGGCACTAATTATAACCATTGCTTTTGGTATAATAAATTCTTATTTATTCAAATTTGATTTTGTCGCCGTTATTACTACATTTGAAATAATAATCATTTGCGCATTCGCAATATGGGGATTATTAGTATTCCAGTACAAACCTAGAGGAAAACCATTAATGTTATGGGGATGTGCATTTGCGATTATCTTGGTGACAGGAGTTCTATTTGATTTTTTTACAAGTACTTTTACATTATCTTCTAGGATTTTTTATTTATCATCAATACTAATTTCAATTGGGTTTGTATCGTATTTCTATAAATTGATGAAAACTAAATCGATCCAATCTTTAAGGACTAAAATTTTTATGATATCAATTGTTTCATTTTCTTTATTAGCTACAAATTATGAAATAAATTCCTCAATTAATTTTTATAGTTTGAAACGACGAGAAGTAAGCACTATTGAGTGGTATTCTGATTTTTCTATCAATCGTAATACTGTTATTGGAGAATTTGGATGGAGTTCAATTATAATTTATTATAAGTATCCTTTTGAAGAAAACAATGCAACTCTTCCACTTAATTCAACCTTATTTTTTATTCCTGCTTCAAACGAGTATTTAAATCCTAATCTACATATTCAAAACAATACTAATATACTTGTAGATTTAAAAGAGCACTCAGAAACAGATGTATATGTCATCTTAACGGATAGTTATCTTTTATTATCAAGTTTAGAATTATTTGGTCATCTGACTAAGGAAGATATGGAAATGTATTATCAACTAAGTTATTTGAATAAAATTTGTTCTACGAAAACAGATGATGGAATTGAAGTTCCTTTATATTGGGTCATTTAATTGGTTTCATAGAAAAAAGATTCGTCTTTTTTCGCTTTAAAAATTTGATGTTTATTTCCCTCAATTTTAACTAATTTGGGTAATTTTCCTGTTTTACCCACTTTATTTTCTCTAGATATAAATGCACCCCTAAGACCAGCGATATCGTCTATGGCATCCAAGCCTTTGTTTATAGATTTTTCCACATCTTCACCTTTAACTAAGTTACATATTTTTGTTGCTGCTGCATCAGCCAAAGCTGCATTTCTAGCAAAAATAGTTACTGAATCAGCCTGTCCTAGGCTAATTGCATGACCTATAGTTGCCGAACTTGTTCCTATTCCTATTGGACAGTCTTCCTTTTTTATTAGAAATCCAATATTTAAATTTAATTTGTTATGTCCAGCATACAATGCAACAGTTATTGGTTTTTCACTATTGATTGAGATTTCCCCTCCATTTTCAACTAAAGCAACTTTACATTGAGTAACATCACCAATTTCATCTAAATTTTGAAATTGCATTGAATCACGCATTAATTCTGCTAGAGCTCCAGCTACAGAAGCCATTGGCCCAACCTCACATATCTCTGCTACTTCAACCATTAATTTAATGATTTCAATTTCTGTTTTTATTCTAATTGGAGAAAATGCATTAAGGAAAGATTTATCTTTTGCGACATAATTTTCTAAATTTGTTCGGTGGAAAAAAAAACTCTCTTTTGCCTTTAAAATTGCTTCTTTTGAATCAGATATGATAGAAATATCAGATTCCTTTTCTGAAAAATATGATTTGTAAATTTTCAAATCAAATTCTTAAAAAAAATATAATATTTAAAGTATAAGGAGTCTAATCATCAAACAAATATAAATAAAAGGGTTTTCATTATTAATTTAAAACGAATATCTCTTAATTATGGTTGAAATTAATTACGAGGAAATTATTTCACAGTTAAAATCTGATTTAAATGCTGAATGTGCTATAGCAAATAAATATGGTATTATATTAAGCTCATTAATAAAGGAATTTTCTAAAGGAAAAGTTATTCATCAAGCAATTTTATCATTAATTGTTAATTCAAAAGAAATTGCTAATGAATTAAATTTGAAAAAAATAAATTCTTTTGCATTAGAAGCACAAAAATATAATTATTTATTTACTTTTAGTAATGAATTAATATTAGTCTCCAAACTAAACTTAGATGTAAACTTAGCAAAATTTATGCCAAGTATAAGTTTATTTTTAAAGAAGTTAAGTGAAAGTATAACTGAAGATGAGATTAAAAAATTTTCTATGTTTGATTTTTCAAAAGAAATTGCTAAAATTGAAGAAACTTTAGAAGAAGAAAAAGTTAGAAAAGATAAATATTCAATAATAAAAGATCTGGTTAAATATATTTCAAAGTAATTTTGAATAACTAAATTTCACTTTCATTCCGATATATTATTATTTCTTGCATCAAATACCATTAAAGCAGAGTTTTTATACAAAAATTATGTCAGAGTAAGGTCAAAAAAATTATTCTATAATAAAAATATTTGCTTAAATCTTATAGTAACTTATTTTCTTTTACCTTTTGGTTTAATTTGACTTTTTAAATCTTCGATTTTTTGGTCTTTAATTTTTATTTGAATTTCTAATGTTTCAAATCTTTTTTTTATGTTTTCATTTAAGTTTTGTAAATCTTCAATGGTTTTTTTCTGTGATTTAATTATTTCTTTTTGATTATCTATTTGTTTTTGCATTGACAAAGCTAGCTTTTTTTCTAAAATTTCTTCTTGTTCTTTTAATTTATCATTAAATTCATTTACATTAATATATTCTCTTTTTATTTTACGTATTATTGATTTTTGTTTGTTTACTTTGTCTTGTAATTCCTTTACTAAGACCTCTAGTGGTTGACTAACTTTTAAGTCCTCTGTATTAATTACAATTGATGTTGTGCTTTCTTTCTTTTTTGTTTTTTCAAGCTCTTGTTGGAGTTGTATTTTTTCTTTCCTTAAAAATCCCATTCTATTTTTTAAATCTCTTAATTCTTTTTCTTTTTCTTCCAATTCTAAAGCCATTTTAGATTCTATTAACTTCTGTTTCTTACTCTTCTTATCTTCCTCCTCATCTGGAAATAAAGATTCTAGTTTCATGACAGTATCTTCTAAATTTTCTATCGTGTCTAGATTTTTAAGGATTTCATTTTCTTTTTTTTTAAGCTCTGCCTCAAGTTCACTAATTCGAGCTTTTAAAACTTTGATTTCATTATTTGAACCATTATTATTATCAGATAAATCTTCTTTCAATTTTTAAAGAAACTCCAAATTTATTTTATAATCTAACTAAATTATCCTAATCCTTATATTAAAATTTAATTTATTAGGTTAGACCATTTAATCTTTTTACATTATAATGAATTTAAATTTTTTGAGATTTATATTATAAATATTTCTTATAATTATTTGACAAATTTCAATCAAATACCTAAAATTATATTTAAAAAGACTTTTAGTATTGAAATCCTTAAAGAGTTCTTAATAAGATTGTCTATTAGTGGAAATTGAAAGGAATAAAAAGTTTGATTTTAAGATGTAAATTAAAAAATGATTAATTAGCTTGTCGAAAAGATACATGAAAGTTTTATTATGTGAGAGATGCTAAAAACCTATAAGCTATATAAAAGAATGAATCATTAACATTTTCACCTGTTTTAGCAGAAGTTAGAATATAATGAAAGTTATGTTCATTTGCTAACTTCTTAATTTGTGCTTCACTGATAATAATCTTATCCTCCAAATCAGACTTATTTCCTATTATAATAATATTAATTTTCTTGCCAATAAACTTGGTTATTTCATTGTACCATTTTTGAAATGAATCTATACTATCCTGTTTTGTTCTATCTATAACGATAAACGCTGCATGTGACCCTTCATAAAATCTCTTTCGATAAGGACTCATTTGAGTGATTTGACCACCAATATCCCATATAGCAAAATCTACTTTTGTATTTTTTGCTAACTCTACAGTTTTTTTAGAAATTTCTACTCCTACGGTACTTTGATAACTCTCTTTAAAAAGATTTTTAACAAAGCGAAATATTAAAGATGTTTTCCCTACTTTATAATCTCCTATTAGTATTAGCTTTAAAGAATAGTCACCTGTAGGTATCTTTCCATCCTTAGTTTTAGATAAGGTTTTTACTATTTCAGGTATTTCTAGAGATACATTTTCATTTCCCTCGAGGATCATTTCAACTTTTCCTGCTATATGTTCTGAAAAAACTCTTAATTCGGTATCTGAGCTTGATAAATCTGAAATTGTTAATAAAATTGATTTTAATCCCATCGAACAATAAGAAAATTTCTTATCACTAATAGTTGTAATATTAAAAAAAGTTGTTTGTTCTTCAAATTCTTTCTTTATTCTATCTATGTAACTGTCAACTGAGGCAGCTATTGCTCCTAATACAGATTCATCACCTGCTTCTCCTTTACTCTCAGAGGTGATAATTAATCCTTCTCTATCACATATAATCACTGCAATTACACTCTCAAGTTCGTCCATAAAATTTTTTATTAGCATTTTTAAACTGGTTTCTAAGAATGATAAACCTTTAAATTGATTTTCTTGACTTAAGGATTGACTACCTATGGTAGAACTAATATCTACGGATTCAATCTTTTTTATGCCCTCTTTCATTTTCAATTGTATTCTATAAAATGGCTCCACATTATCTCTCAATTTTAAAGAGAGGTTAATGATTTTTTTTAAAAGAATATCAACAGTTTCCAGATTCTCGTGCTTAATTGTATCTTCTAGTTCATTAATGAGTTTCTCTTTTTCAAAAAATATATCTATTAATGGTAAAATACTTTTTTTCATCTTAAGAATCTCCGATATAATGAGAATCAAATTATGTTTGTAATTAGAATCTATAGCAATAACGGGATATGAGTCTAATTCTAAAATTTCTTGGACTTTTGATACCGCAACAGCATTTTCTAAATCTTGTTTATTTGCTATTCCTATTGTGTAGGCATTTGGAACTTCCTCTTCTACTTTTGTTAAGAAAATTTTTGAATCTTCTGCATTTTTTATTGTAGAATCTGTAATTATAAATATAGCATCACTATCTCTAATAAAATTATTCCATAAAAAGCCAATTTTCTCATCACCAGTAAAATCACGTATAAAAAAGTATAAAGGACCAACTTTTAATGTGGCAACTTCTGCTGAAATTTTAGGGGCACTTTCTTTAGCAATTTCTTTTGATCTAAGTAGATTAGTAATTGTGGTTTTTCCTACTCCAGAATATCCAACTAAAGATATTATAGGAGGAAATTTGTTTTGAATATTATAAATTAATCGCTCAATTTTCTCAATATTTTTTTGGTTCTCAAAAGTAAAAGAATTTGTTTCAACTAATTCAAGAAACTCCTCTTTAAAGTGGTTTAATTCTTTCTTGACTTTTTCAATTGTATCATTTATACTGTTTATGAATACGAATAAAAAATCATTTTTCATTGTATATAAAAATCTAAACTTATAATAATCTTTAGATTCGATATCTTCAATTGCACCTGCAAAAGCCTCATCGATAAGCGGTTTTATTAATTCTTCGAACATTGCATCATCTAAAGCGCTTCCAAAGTGTTTCTCATAAATTAGACTTTTATCTTTATAAATATATATTTCTAGTAAAATTATAAAACACCAAAAATTTCCACTTTTAAATTATTATATGTATTAATAATTAATATATTATTTCTGAATGAATAATTTAATTTTTCTATTTACTTTTAATAAATCATTTAATCCTATTTGTTTCAAAAAAGTAGTTATGTTTTCTTTTTATCAATAAAAACTTAAAAATGATATATAAATTAATTCTAAAGCTAATTGGTATCCATAGGTTCAAATTCCTCTAAATATAAATACTTATAATATCTATCTCTTTATTAAAGCTTTTTGATATTTATTCAATTTATCTAAAAACAAAATTGTTGTTAAAATGAAAATATATCGAAGATTATTAAGGCATAAAATAAAATCATTAGTGATTTTACTTAATTTTCTAATTATTCCAGCAATTCTTAGTTCACCTTTATTGACGTTTCTAAACTCTCAAAAAAATAAAGAAAATGAAGTAATTACATCTCCAAAATTAAACTCGCCAAATAATGCTCATTATTTTTCTTTTTATAAAGATATCACAATTGATCATAATAAGGTTGCAGGAACAGCAACTTATCCAGATTTCCCAGTTCTAATTTCAATTTTAGACACCGATTTACGTTTCAATGTTCAATCTGATGGAGATGATATTGCCTTTTCTTATGAAAATACTTGGTTAGCTCACGAAATTGAATTATTTGATCAAACCTTTAATTCAACCCATGCTAAATTAATCTCATGGGTTAAAGTCCCAAGTTTGTCTGGGATTATTGACACATCTATTAGAATGTATTATAGCAATTCTACAATGGGTTCTCAACAAAATCCATCAGCAGTATGGGAAAATAATTATAGAGGTGTTTGGCATTTAAACGAACAAACTGGTGGAACTTATGCCATAATTGATTCATCAACATACTCAAATGATGGATCAGACATCAATAGTCCTCTGCTTGGTCAAGGTGGACAGATCTATAATTCTATTGGATTTACAGATGCTTCAGGTCAGAGAATTGAAGTTCCTGATGATACAAGTTTAGATATATCCAGCCAACTTACGGTGGAAGCGTGGATAAATCCAACGGTTGATACAAAATGGATGACCATCGTAAGTAAAATGGCCGGGACATGGGGCAATGGATTACTGTCTAATTTTGATATCTATATAGCAATCAATGATTTTGGATATTATGATATTGGTCTTTCAAATCCATCAGATGTTTATGATGAATGGAGTTCATCTGTCTCTGTTTCAACTGGAACATGGCAACATTTCGTCTTTGCCTATCAAAGTTCAACTTCAATGGGTAGAATTTTTGTAAATGGCGCATTTATGGCAGAGCACAATTTTGGAATTGGCTCATTAGGTACAAATGGAAATCCTTTTTATATTGGTTTTAATAGAGGTTGGACTGGAGAAGTTTTTGATGGATTAATTGATGAAGTGCGGATTTCAAGTTTCCCTCGTTCAGCTGGATGGATATACACTGAATATCAAAATCAAAACGATCCTAATTCATTTTATACAATTGGATCAGAAAAAGTAGTGGCCTCAACACCTCCTAATGCTCATTATTTTACTTATTATAAAATTATCACGATTGACCATAATAAAGTTGCAGGAACGGGCAGCCATAGTAATTTTCCATTATTGATTTCTTTGATCGATAATAATTTAAAATATCATACTCAATCAAATGGCGATGATATAGCTTTTTCTATAGAAGGAGATTGGCTAGATCATGAAATAGAATTCTTCAATCAATCATATAGTGATACTCATGCTCAACTTATTGTGTGGGTTCAAGTTCCATTTTTATCAGCAAGTGAAGATACAATAATTACAATGTATTATGGTAATTCGACGATGAATTCCAGAGAAAACCCAAGCGGGGTATGGACTTCAAATTATGTAAATGTGTTGCACTTAAATGAAGATCCATCTGGAGCTGTTTTTGATAGTACATTTTATTCTAATGATGGTGTATCTCTAGGTTCTATGAATTCTTTAGATTTGATATCATGTAAAATTGGTAAAGGTTTCGAATTAGATGGGATTGATGATATGATTAGTGTTTCAGATAGTGCAAGTCTGGATTCAACTAATGATGAGGGTACATTATCAATATGGGTAAAATGGGTTAATCCAGCTGCCGGGAGATATCAACGTGTGATGACTACAAGTAATCGTTTTGCCACAAATCCAAGCCCTCCACCTACTATCCTCCAAATTGATGGTTTTGAATTGGCAGTACAAGCTGATGGAGATAATTTTTTCTATCCCTGGGGAGGAAGTAGTTCAGATTATAATCTAGCTACAAATCCTTTTTCCAATAGTTACTGGCACTATCTTGTGGTAACACTTAAATATTCAACTAAAAGTGTAAAAATTTATTTGAATGGATCCTCTTTAAGTCTTTCTATAGAAAATGTACCGACGTATTGGACCCAGTTAGCTAGTCTTAATGATTGGTTATGGGGTGGGAATAACATAGCATCAGGTAGTCAGTTTCAAGGAAGTTTTGATGAAATAAGAGTATCTAATATTGAACATTCAAGTTATTGGATATTAACTGAATTCAATAACCAAAATGATCCTAATTCATTTTATACAATTGATACAGAACAACGAGTTTTAACTAATCCTGTAAATGCTAATTTTTTCGACTATTATAAGATAATTACCATTGATCATACAAAAGTTAATGGAATAGGGAGTCATGTTAATTTCCCCCTTTTAATATCACTAGTTGATGAAGATTTACATTATGATGTACAAAATGATGGAGATGATATTGCGTTTTCTATAGATGGTAAATGGTTAGATCATCAAATAGAACGCTTTAATCAAGATTATAGTGGAACTGAAGCGGAATTAATTGTGTGGGTCCGGATTCCTTTCTTATCCACTGCTTTTGATACAAATATTACTATATATTATGGAAATTCTACAATGAATCCACGGGAAAATCCATCTGGAGTATGGATCTCAGGTTATGTTGGAGTTTGGCATTTAAATGAAGACCCTTCTGATACACCTCCCCAGATAAAGGATAGTACAGATCCTCCTACTGATGGATCTTCATATGGAACCATGACGACTTCAGATCAAGTTACTGGGGTAATTGACGGTAGTTTAGATTTTGATGGAAATGATGATTATGTTGATTTTGGAAATCCAGGTGAAGTACAAATTACTGGAGAATTGACGGTTCAAGCATGGTTTAAAGCAGATATTTTTATAGATAATGATTATTTAGTTGCAAAACATGATGGAACTAATTTTCGAGGGTGGGATATTAGTTTTGATGATGATCCTGGTATAAATCCTGACGGGTGGATGATGTTTAGATACTCACCTGATGGGATCAATATGATCACAACAGGTTATGAAAGAGTAAAAATTGATAAATGGTATCATGTAGTAGGTATTTTTAAACCAAATGATTATTCAAAGTTCTTTATTAATGGTACAGAAGTGGCAATAACTACAACCGGTGTTCCATCTTCTATTAATGATCCCCCATACCCTCTGCGTATTGCGAGAAGATCTGATAGTTCTACCTCTTGCTTTGATGGAATTATTGATGAAGTAAGAATTTCTAATATAGCGCGCTCAAATGATTGGATTGCAACTGAATATAATAACCAATTTGATCCTCATTCTTTTTATTCTGTGGGATTAGAACAAAGATTGAAACCTGGTATATACGTAGATGCTCAAATTAATGCGTTGGATTTATATGGTAATCTTCTCCCTAACGTTACTATTTCGATGTATAGCTTTACTCAATTAATTGATCAAGGTATTAGTGACATTGACGGTGGGGTAAGTTTCACCAATATTATTGAAGGAGAATATAATTTTACAGTAACCATTAGTTCAAATATTGATAATATTGTTGAAGTGGTAAATTCTACCTCTCAAGCAATTATGCTTGATCAACCATTTCAAACTATTAATTTAATTTGTGATGTGAGTACTCATTTCTTTGAAGTGATTGACGTGGATACCAATCCTGTTGAATCTGGATGGATAATTGTGGGTAATGCTACGCACCAGCTTCAAAAGTGTGTACTCGATCCTTCAGGGCACACCAAATTTTGGTGGGTTGATGCTCCTCCCTCTACGTATAATTACACTTTCTACTATAGCAATCCAATTTATAATCCTTCAATAATTACCCTAGCTTCTGGAGACATAACTACTGTTAATGCAACCATTCAAATACAAGTAGAATTAACTACTATAGAATTTACAGTACAAACATTTAATGCTCCTATTACTCCTGTCAGTGGAGCGAAACTTAAGTTGAATCTAAACAATCCATTGGGTCCTAGTATTGTTAATTTAACCACTGACATAAATGGGCAGGCAACTTTGAGGTGGTTAACTTCCTTAGAGATAGGAGGGGATTATTCACTTCGAATTGAATTTTTTGGAGCTGATAAACTCTTTAATCAAACAGTTGGAGGTCCCGCAAACACGAATGAGACTAGTTTTACTGTCACCACCATGGATTATTTAGAATTTAGAATTTTAATTGATCTGAGCAAATTTCAAACCGAATTAATATCATTAAATCCTACGGATTATATTGAGGTCGAATGGGGCACCTTGTTGACGCTACGGGGGTTATTTAATGTGAGTAAAGTAGAAGAAGGGTATGAATCACTTTTAGGACCAGTTTATGCGGATTTAATGAGATATCAATTGTTATTGGGTGGAATTACTGTGAGAGCAGGATCATTTTTAAGAGAAGAGGATAATGAAGGGAGGCATTTTGTAGAAATCGATACTAAACAACTTGATAGCAAAGAGAGTTATATTCTTATAATATCAGCATATAAATCAGGATACACCATTCCATCTGATAAAATTCTTCAATTAAATATTTTAGAAAATGATGTAGAATTAAATCAATCGAACAATGATGATTCAGATATAGAAACGTATTGGTTGGAAACTGCTAATATGACATTAAATTCTTATGGCACTAATTTTGAAACCCTTACTGTAGAAAATATGCTCTTCCAAAGTGTCAATCATGAGTTTGATTTCTTAATTTCCGATATAGAAACTCATTGGAATTTATCTATGATAGTATTAAATCTTTATAATATTTCTTGGAACGTTGGTGTTTCTGAGATAAACATTACTATTGAAGATCCTTTTGGAACTTTTTATATGTTTAATAGTACAACTCATTTAGGATGGGATTATGCTCAAGGAATATGGACAGGAATCACTTTAAATCTAAATAGAGCCAGTCGTACAAATGATAATAATTTTGAATTTCTAATCAATGGTACCTTTGATAATACTGTAGACATTATTGCTGAAGCATATTTTATCAGGGATGCTATAAATGTACAATATTCCCAATTCAATATCAGCAGTGAAATTTCCCTTCTCACCGAAGTAGAAGGATGGGTTATCAGTAATGTTTCTTTTGAGATTTTTGATTGTTATAATAGTTCAGATTGGAGTTTAGTAGATTTATCAACTTTAACCGACCTAAATATTACTACGAATGAGGGTTTTACATATTCATTATATGATGGTGCTCCTGGGACAGGAACCTTAATTATAGATGATAGAACTATTTATCCAATAGGAAATCAATTCTTATTTACAGTTGAGAGTGATCCAAATATCATCTTTAATGCTATTGTTAAAGTGGAATATATTCAAGGATTTTATAAGAACCAATTTTTGGAAACATTAAATCGCACAATATCAGACAAAGGAATTAGCAATGGAGGCCTATTTCAAGTAAACGCTGGTGAAAGTAGTTGGAGTGAGCAGGAAGCTGTATTATGGGTTAAAAACATAAAGAGTGGTCTAACCTATTTCTTTCCTTCAGACTTAGCGATGAATATTACAATTGGAGGACAAAAATATAGCATTTCTGATTATGCTCTAGGAACAGGTACTTTCTACCTCTCCGGTTTCTCTAAAGAGCAAATTTTACATACCATTATTGAGACTTCCTCACCCGTGAATTTTACTCTTTTATTTTCAATTCAATATTCGCGAACAGTATCTCATGAGATAATAGGTTCATTAAGTTATGCTTTTGTTGAAGCCCCTTCCATTTCTGGTTCAGTTCAGTACAATACAGATTTAGCATATTATTTAAAAATAATCGACACCAATTTACTTGATGCTGATGAGTATACTATAAGATTTACTATAGATAAAGACCATTATAAGGCTACTACAAAAGATCTAGGGTTAATCATTTTAAATCGCCCCACATTACTAAATCAATCCTCAGAGTTTTTCAGGAAAATCGAAAGTGTTTACGTAAAGGATGCAGTTAATTTTACCCTTGTCTATACCGATGCACTAAGAGGAAATAAAATTACAAATTTAAAGACTCAATACTATGTTTGGGAACGGTATGATAATGAAGGAAATGTTATTGAGAGTGGTTATGGAAATATATTTTCTGCGATTGATAATACATACATCTTGGATTTTGACACGGAATCTAGAACTGTAGGCGAATATCTCTTAATTGTTACTTTAGAGAAAGAAAATTATGATTATAAGAATGCGATGATGCTTTTAACTATTAAAAAAAGGGAGATCGGTGAACCCATTCTAAGTGATAATTTTCAAAACAGGAGAACGAGTGTAGTAAAAGGTAAATCTGTTCCAATACAAATAATTCTAACAGATCCTACTAAATACAATAGTTGGTTACTTAATGCTACAATAACTTTAAAAATAAGGGGAATTCTCTACAATTTCACTTATACTGGGAATGGTACATATGCATTTAATTTTCCAACATATAATATCAATGCATTTTTCACATCAACCACGCTCACAGGAACTATAAATATTACCAAGGAAGATTATATTTCTCAAGAATTTGATATTGTCATCGTGGTTGAAATGGAACAAATCTTTCCGGGGATCCCAACATTTTATTTCTTACTGATCTTGTCTGTGGTAGTTGCTTTAGTTGGGAGTATTGTAGGATATAGGGTTTATCATTATGCTAAAATACCTGCATTCGTAAGAAAAGTAAGGGAAATGAAAAAAGCAATTAAAAAAGATAAAAACATCGCAGAATCACTTATATATGGTGCTAAAGAGAAATTCATTGGAGAGATATTGAAGAGAGATTGGGCTAAAATTGATGTGTCAATAGAAGAAGTACTTGGAATAACTATTGAAAAAGAAGAAAAGAAATCAATTTCTAAGAGAAGAGCTACTAAAATAACTGAAGTACACGACAAAAAACCACTTGGTTTATTGTTAATGAAGTGGGATGAGAGAATTGGAACAGAGATTTTAGCTAAATATCCTAAAGATATTTCTGTTTCAGAAAAAACTTTAATGCAGGTATACAGCACACATGAATATAGTGGAGAAAAAGGGAGTGTAACACTAACTGCAGAAGTAACAAATATATTATCTTATTATACTGGACCAGAAGAAGGCTATTATCTTCTTTTAATCTTGAGTACCGATGATGATCCTGATCTTTATGAAGGTGGAATGGCTGACATTTTACGCGATATCATATCAAATCTTGAAGATGATTCCTATATTCATATGATTCCAACCCTTTTTCAGCGCATATCATTATATCCATCACTTAGTTCTGAAGAAATTTTGGCATTGACTTATCAGAACAAGATTATAAGAACAATCATCAACCTATTAAGAGAAGATGGAGTTATAACTAAATCAGAATTGAATATATGGCTAAAAGATAAATTTGTAGAGGGATTTTTCGATTTGGATGCAATTTTGACAGAACTTATTAAATTAGAAATTATCAAGGTTAGTTCTGTTAAAAATATCCCTTCAGAACTAATTTTACTTACTACTGATATTTTTATGGTTAGAGCCCCTCCTCTTAAGTTGCTGGATAATCCAAGTAGTCATGGTTTACCGTCACAATTTGCTAAAGAATACACTAATGATGTAAAGAAATTTTTCCAGAATTATCGACCAACAGAAGAAGACAACATAAAAACTGTTGAGATCCTCGTTAATCCACAAGTTTATGAAACATTGAAACTTTTAAGAACTGCAATTGTTACAAGACAAGATCTTGAGAAACTCAGAAAGAAAGGAGTTGATGATGTTTATAATGTTTTGAAACTACTTTGGGATAATCAGATGATTAAAGTATTCCATGATGAGAAAAATATTGAATATTACGCACTTCTCTCAGATTTTTATATTGAGTATATTTTCCCAAAATATTTATTGAAAGCAGTAAAGACTGAATTTGAGCAAAAGTCGAAAAATAAGAGAATTTTAATTGAATATCTTACAATTCTTGAAGAATCTTATTTTAAATTAAAAGATTTGGAAAAATCTAAATAAAAATAAACCTAAATTTTTTTTTTTCTATCAAGTAATGGCTTTAGCTAATAAATTATCCTTATTCTTAATAACTTCAAGTATAAATATATAATACACTATGTTTTTTTTAACATAAATATATTTTGTACAACCTTATTTTATAATTGAATTTGATCAAAAATGAAATCTAGCAGAATTACAACAATTAGGACAAAAAAAAAGATTAGAGCAATTCTGTTCCTATTGTTTACAATTATAATTCCGATGTTAATTAGCACACCTTTATTTATGACATCACTAAATAATGGTTCAATGAATAATGAATATATTAATGATGAACTGAAAGAAAAACTGAAGTTAAATGCTCCCATCAATGCTCATTATTTTACCAACTATAAAACCATTACAATAGATCATTCTCAAGTTTTAGGTGTTCTTATAAATTTTCCTTTTCTTATTTCTATTTTTGATACTGATTTACGCTTCGATGTTCAATCTGATGGAGATGATATTTCCTTTTCTTATGAAAATACTTGGATAGATCATGAAATTGAGTTATTTGATCAAACATATAATGGGACACATGCTAAATTGGTAGTTTGGGTTCGAATTCCAACATTATCAACAACTATTGATACAATTATTCGAATGTATTATGGTAATTCGACTATGAATTCACAAGAAAACCCTTCTGGAGTTTGGGTTAACAATTATAGAGGAGTTTGGCATCTCTCCGAATCTACAGGAAATGCCTTAGACTCGACCACTTATAGTGTCTCAGGAGCAGTATCAGGAACTATTGCTAGAGATGAAAATGGAAAAGTTGATGGGGCGTATGATTTCGGAACTAATGGTCAGATCAATTTTGGTGATCCTGCTGATGGACATTTGGATTTTGGGACAGGAAGCTTTACAATTAGTTTTTGGTTAAAAATTGATGGCAGTACTGGAAATTACCAATTACCGATATATAAAGGTGCTACAACTTATAGTGATATTGGCTATGATTTTGAAACTAATGTAGATGCATCAACACTCACTTTTCGAATATGCGATGGCGTAGACATTGGAGAATCGCCTAATTTAGATATTGATATTGGTAGTTGGATGTATATAACAGGAGTTGTTGATAGGATATTAGACCGTATTAGTATCTTTAAAAATGGTATATCAATAGGGTCTGGATATAGCATCTCTGCTGTTGATAATATTAATAACAATAAAGCTCTTTATGCCCCTACAGCTATTTATGATTTAAATGGTCTGTTAGATGAAATAAGAATAACTAGTATCCAACGTTCTGCAGGTTGGATACTTACTGAATATAAAAATCAAAATGATCCTAATTCCTTTTATACAGTTGGATCAGAACAACTAGTAGCGTGGACACCCCCTAATGCTCATTACTTTATGTACTACAAAATAATAACCATTGATTATAATAAAGTTGCAGGAACCAGTAGCCATACTAATTTTCCAGTCTTAATTTCTCTAATTGATGAAAATTTACGTTTTCATGCTCAGTCAGATGGTGATGATATAGCTTTTTCGATGGGAGGAGATTGGTTAGATCATGAAATAGAACTCTTTGATCAATCTTATAGTGCAACTCAAGCTAAACTTGTTGCATGGGTTAAAATCCCCTCTTTATCAATTACAACAAATACAATTATTACCATGTATTATGGCAATTCCACAATGAGTTCACGACAAAATCCAACTGGAGTCTGGAGTAGTAATTATGTAGGAGTATGGCATCTTTCAGAATCGAGCGGTGGAGCTCAAGATTCAACATCCTATGCTACTGATGGTATCATTTCAGGAGGAGTCACACAAGGGAGTACTGGTCAAATAGATGGGACTTATTTTTTTAATGGAATTGACAGTAAAGTAGATATGGGAGATCCTTCCGATGGGCATTTAGATTTCGGAACTGGTGGTTTTACTGTAGAAACTTGGATATATAGAGATGGAACAATGGCTTCAGATCAATATGGAGGTATTTTTAAAGGCAATGGAGATGTGGATGATCAAGCAGGGTGGTTGTTTCGATTCAAAGGAAGTGATACTGTAAGATTTTCTGGAGGAGATGGCTTAGCTAGTGTATTTAATATATATAAAACATCTTCAATAGTTAGTGATACATGGATACATTATGTAGGTGTATTAGATAGGTCTAGCGGAAATGCATATATTTATAAAAATGGACAACTTGATGCAACGGATACATCTATTACTAGTGGCAATATCAATAGTGATAGAACTCTTAAATTGAGTGAAGATTGGTCTAGTTCTTACCATTTTAAAGGACTATTTGATGAAATTCGTATATTAAATGTACCAAAATCATCTGGTTGGATTTTAACAGAATATAATAATCAATACGACCCCAATTCATTTTATTCTATTGGAGGTGAGCAACTAGTATCAGATCTACCTCCAAATGCAAATTATTTTGATTATTATAAAATAATAACTATTAATCATAATATGATAACTGGTATAGGGAGTCATCTTAATTTTCCTTTCTTAATATCGCTTATTGATGAAGATTTACACTATGATGTACAAAATGATGGAGATGATATTGGTTTTGCTATGGATGGTAAATGGTTAGATCATCAAATAGAATTCTTTGATCAATCTTATAGTCCTACTGGGGCTCAACTTATAGCATGGATTCGTATTCCTTTTTTATCCACTGCTTTTGATACAAACATTACTATGTATTATGGAAATTCAACAATGAGTTCGCGCCAAAATCCTACTGGAGTATGGGGAGGATATAAATCAGTATGGCATTTTAATGAACCAAGTGGAACGGGTGACTATATAAAAGATTCAACTTCAAATGATTATGATGGAACCCCTTTTGGTACTCAATTTTACGCGACAGGTCTAATAGATGGGGCTAGATCTTTCTCAAGTGTTAGTGATAGTAGAATAATTATCAATCAAGGGTCTCAAATTTTTAATGGAGAAAATATATTTACGTTTTCATTTTGGATTTACCCTAATTATGCAACTGATCTAGAGTGGTATAATGCTGGAGAGCCCCGTGTATTCTATAAAGCATCTTCTGTTAGTCTTGCGCGTATTTATCGTTCATATCATGGTCCTGGTTTAGGTTCTTTTCAACCAGATATTACATTTACTTCTGAAACGATATACGCGGAGAGACAAATTTATCGTCAACGATGGAACTATATTGCCTATAGCTATGATGGGACTTATCTACGAAGCTATATTAATGGTACAACTCCATATTCAGATAATATAGGAGGATATCCTCTTGTTACAGATTCAAGTTCATTCTATTTTGGAGCGTCTTCAGGTTGCTTCAAAGGATATCTTGATGAGTTCCGTGTATCAAATGGCGCTAAAAATCAAGGATGGCTTGAAACAGAATATAATAATCAAATTAATCCGTCTTCTTTTTATTCTATAGGATTAGAACAAACCCACAAACCCATGATATATGTAAATGCTCAAATTAATGCAATGGATTTATATGGTAATATTCTTCCTAATGTAACAATTTCGATCTATAAATTTACTGAATTAATAGACCGAAGTATAACTGGTATTGACGGTAATGTAATTTTTACAAATATTGTTGAAGGGGCATATAATTTTACAGCAACTATTAGTTCAAATATTGGAAATATTATTGAACTGGTAAATTCTACATCTCAGGCTATTATGCTTGATCAATCATTTCAAACTATTAATTTAATTTGTGATGTAAGTACTCATTTCTTTGAATTAATTGACGTGGATACCAGTCCTGTTGAATCTGGATGGATAATCGTAGGAAATGCTACGCATCAGCTTCAAAAGTGTGTACTCGATCCCACAGGCCACGCTAAATTTTGGTGGATTAATGCCCCTCCTTCTACATATAATTACACTATCTATTATAGCAACGCAATTTATAATCCTCCTTTAATTGAACTGGCTTCGGGAGACATAACTACTGTTAATGCAACCATTCAGGTACAAGTAGAATTAACCACTATCGAATTTACAATAAAAACTATTGATGCCCCGTATACACCTGTCAGTGGAGCGAAACTTAAATTGACTCTTGGTAATCCATTAGGCCCTAGTATTGTTAATTTAACCACTGATATAAATGGGCAGGCAATTTTGAGGTGGTTAACATCCTTAGAGATAGGTGGAGATTATTCACTTCGAATTGAATTTTTTGGAGCTGATAAACTCTTTAATCAAACAGTTGGAGGTCCTGCCGATGTAAATGAGACTAGTTTTACAGTTACGACTATGGATTATTTAGAATTTAGAATTTTAATTGATCTGAGTAAATTTCAAACCGAACTACAATCATTAAATCCTACGGATTATATCGAAATCGAATGGGGCACTTTATTGACGCTACGGGCGTTATTTAATGTGAGTAAAGTAGAAGAAGGGTATGAATCACTTTTAGGGCCCGTTTATGCAGACTCAATGAGATATGATTTATTATTGGGTGGAATTACATTGAGATCAAGAGCATTTTCAATGGAAGAAGATAATGAAGGGAGACATTTTGCAGAAATAGATACTAAACAACTTGAGAGCGAAAAGAGGTATATTCTTATAATATCAGCCTATAAATCGGGGTACACCATTCCTTCTGACAGAATTCTTCAATTAAATATTTTGGAGAATGAAGTAGAATTAAATCAATCGAACAATGATGATTCAGACATATCAGCGTATTGGTTGGAAAGTGTGAATATGACATTAAATTCTTATGGTACTAATTCCGAAACTCTTACAGTAGAAAATATGGTCTTCCAAAGTATCAATCATGAGTTTGATTTCTTAATTTCTGATATTGAAACTCATTGGAATTTATCTAAAATAATATTAAATTTTTATAATATTACTTGGAATACTGATATCACTAATATTAATCTTACAATCGAAGATCCTTATGGGACTTTTGTTTATAATTTTGATTATAATAATAGTGGATGGGATTATACTCAAGGAGCGTGGACAGGAATCACCTTAAATCTAAATAGAGCCAGCCACACGAAGGATAACAATTTCGAGTTTCTAATCAGTGGTACATTTGACAACACTGTTGACATTATAGCAGATGCATATTTTATCAGGGATGCTATAAATGTACAATATTCTCAATTCAATATCAGTAGTGAAATTTCCCTTTTAGCTGAAGTAGAAGGATGGATTATCAGCAATGTAACTTTTGAGATTTTTGATTGTTATAATAGCTCAGATTGGAATCCAGTAGATTTGTCAACATTAACAAACCTAAATATTACTACAAATGAAGGCTACATATATTCATTAGATGATGGTGCTCCTGGGACAGGCACCTTAATAATAGATGATAGATATATTTACCCTATAGGAAACCAATTCTTATTTACAGTTGAAAGCGATCCAAATATAATCTTTAATGCCATTATTAAAGTAGAATATATTCAAGGATTTTACAAGAATCAATTTTTGGATTCATTAAATTGCACAATAACAGACAAAGAGATTAGTAATGGAGGGCAATTTCAAGTAAGCGCTGCCGAGAGTAGTTGGAATGAACAGGAAGCTATATTATGGGTTAAAAACATAAAGAGTGGTCTAAACTATTTCTTTCCTTCAGAACTAGCAATGAATATTACTATCGGAGGGCAAAAGTATAGCCTTTCTGATTATGCTCTAGGAACAGGTATGTTTTCCCTTTTAGGTTTTTCTAAAGAGCAACTCTTACATGCAGTAATTGAGACCTCATCACCCGTGAATTTTACTCTTTTACTTTCAATTCAATATTCACGAACAGTATCTTATGAAATAATAGGCTCATTAAGTTATGCTATTGTAGAAGCTCCTTCCGTTTCTGGCGCAGTTCAATATGAATCAGAGTTAGCATATTACCTAAAAATAATCGATACAACTTTACTTGATGCTGATGAGTATACTGTAAGGTTTACGATAAATAATGACCATTATAAAACTACTACTAAAGATCTAAGTTTAATCGTTTTAAATCGTCCTACATTGCTAAATCAATCCTCAGAATTTTTCAGAAAAATCGAAAGTGTGTACGTGAAGGATGCAATGAATTTTACTTTTGTCTATTCTGACGCACTACGAGGAACTAAAATTTCTAACTTAAAAACTCAATATTATGTGTGGGAACGCTATGATAATGAAGGGAATGTCATTGAGAGTGGTTATGGAGACATAATTTCTACTATAGATAACACTTATACTTTGGACTTTAATACGGAATCAAGAGCCCTGGGTGAATATTTCTTAATTGTTGCTTTAGATAAAGATAATTACGACCGTAAGAATGCAATGATTATTTTAACCATTAAAAAGAGGGAGATTGGTGAACCAATTCTAAGTGATAATTTTCAAGATAGAAGAACGAGTGTAGTAAAAGGTTATTCTGTTCCAATTCAAATTATTCTAACTGATCCTACAAGAGAAGACACTAGATTACTTAATGCCACAATAACTTTAACATTAAGGGAAAATCTTTATAATTTTACTCATATGGGTGATGGTGTGTACGTATTTAATTTTCCAACATATAATATCAATGCCTTCTTCACATCAACCACACTCACAGGAACTATAAATATTACAAAAGAAGATTATATTTCTCAAGAATTTGATATCGTTATTGTGGTTGAAATGGAGCAGATTTTTCCAGGAATTCCTACATTTTATTTCTTACTGATCTTATCTGTGGCAGTTGCCTTAGTTGGGAGCATTGTAGGGTATAGAGTGTATCAGAAAGCTAAAATACCCGTATTCGTAAGAAAAGTAAGGGAAATGAAAAAAACAATTAAAAAAAGCAAATCTATAGACGAATCTCTATTGTACCGCAACAAGGAAGCATTTATTGTAGAAAGAGTAAATTATAGATGGAAAAATCTTGATCTATCTTTAGCAGAAATATTAAATATTAAGGGTGAGAAAATCAAAAAGGGTGAAAAATTACAAAAAAGAACTAGTGATATATCTAAAACTCATGAGTTAACACCAATTGGATTAGTACTGATGGAATGGAATGAAAGAGTAGGAACAGAAATTTTAGCTAAATATCCAGAAGAAACCATAATTTCAGAAAAGACTTGTATGCAAATATATAGTACACATGAATATAGCGGAGAAAAAGGGACAATAACACTGAGTGTTGGTTCATTGAACATTGTTTCTTATTACACTGGCCCTGAACAAGGTTATTATCTTCTTTTAATTTTAGATTCGGAGGACGATCCCGATCTTTATGAAGGAGGAATGGCTGATGCTTTACGGGGGCTCCTACAGAGTATTGAAGATGATTCATATAAAATGCTTATGCCCTCTTATTTCCAACGTCTGTCATTATATCCAACTTTTAGTGATGAAGAAATATTAGCTCTTACCTACCAAGATGAAGCTAAAAGGATGATTATAGAATATTTAAGAGAAGCAGGAATAATTAGTAAATCAGAATTAGTAATATGGTTTAAAGACAAGTATACCGAAAAGTTTATTGATTTAGAAGCTACTTTATCCGATTTGTTAAAGAAAGGAATCATAAAGCAAATTTCTGTAAAAGGATTACTCTCAGAATTAATTGTGCTAATTAATGATATTTTTATGCTGAGGGCTCCTCCTTTAGAATTAATAGAAGATCCTATTAATCGTGGACTACCAACACAATTTAAAAAAGAATATTTAGAACTAGTGAAGAAATTTTTTCAAAGTTATGTCCCTACCAATGAAGATAATTTAAAAATCGTTAAAATTTTAAGTGATCCTCAGATTCACTTGACACTAAGGTTATTACGAAATTCGATTGTCTCGAGACAAGATTTAGAAAAGCTAAAAGTCAAAGGGGTGACTGATCCCTATAGCGTGGTAAAAACCTTATGGGAACTTCAATTGATTGCTGTTTTCCAAGATGAAATGAAGAGAGAATATTATGCACTATTATCTGATTTTTATATAGATTTGATATTTCCAAAATATCTTTTGCAAGTCATTAAAACCTCATATGACCAAAAATCATTATCAAATAAAGCGTTGATAGAATACCTCGAAATTCTTGAAGATGTGTATTATAATCTAAGATCAGAGGAAAAATAATACCAAAAATCATCTAAAATTTTTTATTTTTATTATATAATAATTTTAGCTAATAAATAGCTCATGTTCTTACAAACTTCAAATATAAATATGTATAACACTATGATTTCTTTAATATATTTAAATTACACAAACTAATTTTATAATTGAATTTGATCAAAAATGAAATCTAGCAGAATTACAACAATTAGGACAAAAAAAAAGATTAGAGCAATTCTGTTCCTATTGTTTACAATTATAATTCCGATGTTAATTAGCACACCTTTATTCTCATCAATACTAAATAAAGGATCTATTAAAGATAAAGACATTAAGGATGAACTCAAAGAAAAATTGAAATTAAATGCTCCTATCAATGCTAATTATTTCAATTATTATAAAACTATAACCATAGATCATAATCAAGTTACAGGTACAAGTAGTCTAATCAATTTTCCTTTTCTAATCTCAATTTTTGATACAGATTTACGTTTCGATGTTCAATCTGATGGAGATGATATTGCTTTTTCTTCTAATAATGTTTGGTTAGATCATGAAATTGAGTTATTTGATCAAACTCATAATGGAACACATGCTAAATTGGTTGTTTGGGTTCGAATTCCAGCATTATCAATCACTATTGATACAGTTATTAGAATGTATTATGGAAACTCAACAATGAGTTCTCGACAAAATTCTGAAGGCGTATGGCAGAGTAATTATAAAGCTGTATGGCATATGAATCAAAATCCTTCCACATCTAACATTTTAGATAGCACTTCAAATGATTATGATTTAACCGCAAGCGGTTTTACTGGGGATACACGCTTCTATGATGGAAAGCTAGGAACAGCGATTTCTGTTGATGGCATTAATGATTATTTTTATATAAATAATATCAATGGCCCCGTAAATGACTTAACATTTCAAGCGTGGTTTACTCCTGATAACACTATAGAAAATGGAACTTCTCAGATGGATTTTTTCCGAGGAAATAGCCCTACAAGAGGCCATCCAACAATGAGATTTACTACTAGTGGAACAGTGAATGTCTACTTAGAAGTAACTACAGATGATAGTGAAGGTTCTTATGGGATTAAAAATTCATGGGCAGGTGGTTCATGGTTTCAGTTTACTTATACAAGGTCTATAAGCTCATCAAGAGCAACTCATTATATAAATGGCGTACAGGATGTAATTGATACAAGTTCAGACAATGCTGCTCAACACTTAGTTTGGAATACATTTTCAATTTTAGCTTATATCGATGGATCAAGAATTTGGGGTCCAGGAGCAATCTCAGAGTTTAGGATTCTAAGTGTTCCGCTTTCCGGTGGATGGATTGCTACTGAATATCAGAATCAAAATGATCCTAACTCTTTTTATACTGTTGGAAACGAACAAAGTGTTGTTTGGGAGCCTCCTAATTCCCATTATTTTGCTTATTATAAAACCATTACAATAGATCACAATAAAATTTCGGGTACTGGGATTCATTATAATTTTCCCTTTTTGTTTTCATTTA
>JBHLNW010000060.1:0-21818 GCA_048941185.1 Promethearchaeota archaeon | reverse complement strand
TAAATAATTTGAAGATAAATGAATCTTGATAAAAATTAAGATATAATTTGATACTTAATTGCTTTATGCTCATGTTTTACGATCAAGAATTCATTTTAATTATAATTATCATATAATTAATATCTAAAAAATATTCCTATAAATGGAAATCAGAATCTCTTATCATTAGTATCTTTTATGAGAGATATTAAACAAAAAAAAGAATATTTAAGCCCTATATTTCAATTTTTGGAATTTTAAAACTTGTAACTTACTCCAAGGGCCAATATTCTTTTTTAAATAAACTGAAGATATAAAATCTGAAAAAATTAATAAAGATAATGAACTTATTTCTTAACTCTTCCTACATTTAGTCTTTTTCTGATTAATGTTGAACTGATTTTTATATTATTTTTGTTTTTAAGAAGTGGGATAACAATTAATACAAGAGGCTTTAAACCTTTTTTCTCTCTACCCTCATTTAATTTTAAAGCGTTATCGTACGTTTCTTGGCTAATAACTAGTCCTTCATATTCTGGATCTTGAGCATATTTGTCCATATCTTCCCAATTCTTTATTTCTACAATGCTAATACGATTTAAATCAGTAATGGAATTTAAAAACGATTTCAAATTTTCCTTTCTAGTCTCATAATCTTCTAATTTTGAGGCATACTGTTTATTTTTTAATAAATCTTGAGAAGTTAGCCCTATTTCTACAAATTTAGATAAAGATAATGCTATTTTTAAAAGGAATTTATGACCCTCGTGGAGATGATCGAAAGTTCCGCCTAATCCAACCTTCTTGAGAATCTATAAAACACCCTATTAATTTGAAAATGATAGTATTTAATTTTATTTTTTAACTTTTAAATTTTCTTTCTTTTCTTCTTGCAGTTTAGTTTTTTCAGTAGGGCTCTTTAATCTCACAGAATAAATTTGCTTTATCTCCATTAAATCTTGACATTTTTCACATTTGTCTAATTGTTTAAACACAAAATCTCCTTTCTCATAATTTCTTACTTTTGTTATTCCACATAATTTACAGATCAAAATGGTAAGAGTTTGTCTAATAGGTTCAGGAGAACTTTTTTGGAATTGGATTAGTGTAGCTCCAAAGCAAATCAGCATAAAACCAATTGACCAACGTGTTAATTGATCAAATCCAAAATCAAGATATATCAATAGCACCCCAATTAAAATTAGCAAAATTAAAGCAAGGTTTTTTAAAATGCTTTTAAGGGTGATCCCTTTCTTTAATATTTCCTCATCATCTTCTTCGTCAATCATAGGATGTGTTTTAATATCTTCTTTTCTATGCTTTATAATAGAAAAGAATAAATAAATTTTTTTATTATAAAAATTCAGAAGGTTAATTTTTTCCGAATAACCTATAATTTTAACAAAGAGATGAAAAATATTTATCAAACAGGTACTGGTACTGATCCAATTTCTCTAATAATATCTTTATTATGGTTCTTGCTTATATTTATTTCTATGTTTTATGGGCAAAAACTACAAGCATGGAAAGCATCAAGAGAAATCCAAACTGCTTTAGAGAAATTAAAAAAATGGAATGATGAATGCAAAGAAATTTTGGTCACAAATTTTAAAGAGTTTGCAGATAAAAAGAAGACACAGAAAGATTTAATGTTTCAAATTGAAGATTTCCTTACATTCGTAACTATATCTCCTGTTTCTCTCGATCCTTACGGAATTATTCCTAAATTTGATCATATTGTAGATGTTAGGGATAACAGGTTCAAGGAAGAAGTGGCAATATTAGCTCCAAATGCAGATACTGTTCAAAGATCCAATTTAGAAAACCTATTAGAGGCAACTATGGCAATTGATTTTATCTATCGATTAATCAGACATTACCTTATATTAGGAAAAAAGTCCAAATCAATGATATTATTACTTCAGATTTCATATCAATTAGGATTAATTATGACCATGGCAAAGGCTTATTATCATGCGGCTAAAGCGTTTTCAGAAGGAAGTCCTATTGGAGATGGACTTGGACCGCTAGTTGCGGCAAGTTTTATAAGAACTGTAACGAATAATGATATTTTAGCTGATGAAGTTGAAAGAGAAACAATTGTACAGGAATTAGAATTTGAAGAAAGAACAGTTTTTATTGTTCGAGCTAAGGGTCCAGGTGGCACCGTTGGAAAACCAGGTAAAGCCATCAAAAAATTAATTAATCAATATGGAGATTCGATATCGAGAATAATTATGATCGATGCTGGTTTAAAACTTACGGGAGATAAAACTGGTTCAATGGCAGTTGGAGTTGGAGCTGCTATAGGAGGTATTGGAATTGAAAAACACTATATTGAAGAATCAACAACAGGGAAAGCAATTCCTATTGATGCATTGATTTGTAAACAATCGTTAGAAGATGCAATAACGACAATGAAACGACCAATTACTCAATCTGTTCCAAAGTTTATTGAAAGCATAAAGTTAGCTATCCGCAAAAGAACTGAAAAAGGCTCAAAAATTATTATAGCGGGTATAGGAAATACTATTGGAATTGGAGTTTAATTTCTATTTGTTTTATTTAATTTTCTATCTTTTTCTTTTTAAATATCAGAATTCTTGTTTAATTCTTAAAAGTTCATGGTTAATATTAGTTTTTTAGAAAAATAGAAATCATTTTATAATTGAAGGAATAAAATTAATTAATTGAATATTTTAATTTTTTGAAATTTAAAATTATATAATAATAGGTTAAAAATTATATTGAGGTGTAAAGATTATTTACGGTTATATGGGAAAAATTCTAAGAGTTGATTTAACTACCGGTAAAATTACTGAAGAATTTCCTGATGAACAAACACTAAAACTATATTTAGGAGGAGCTGGACTAGCTACAAAATATCTATTAGAAGAAGTACCTAAAGGGACAGATCCATTAAGCCCTAAAAACAAATTAATTTTTATGACGGGGCCATTAACAGGAACACCCTCACCCAGTACTGGAAGATATGCTGTTGTTACAAAATCCCCTCTCACTGGTATTTGGGGAGAAGCAAATTCTGCGGGTTTTTGGGGGCGGGATCTAAAGAGATCTGGATTTGACGGTGTTATATTCGAAGGGGTTTCTCCGAAACCCGTTTATTTAGTTACAGAAGATGGAAAAGCAGAACTTAGAGATGCGTCACATTTATGGGGTAAAAATACTTCTGAAACTACGAAAATTATAAAAGAAGAATTAGGAGATAAGTTTAATGTCTCTTGTATAGGAATTTCAGGGGAAAATCTAGTTAAATACGCAGCAATAATGAATGATTGTGATAAACCTTATTGGGGACGTGCTGCGGGAAGATGTGGAGTGGGTGCGGTGATGGGCTCTAAAAAGGTTAAAGCTTTAGCAGCTAGAGGAAAAACTAAAATTCAAGTAGCGAATCCAGATGAATATAAAGCAGAAGCTAAACAAAGATACGATTGGGTTAATCAGAGCTTATTAAAAATGACTCTTGAAGTATATGGTACAGCTACTATGGTTGATTTGGTTGGAGTTAAAGGAGGTTTACCAACACGAAATTGGCAAACTGGTGTTTTTCCACATATGGAAAAAATAAATGGGACAGCAATAAATGAAACAATTCTAACTGATCGAAAGCCTTGTTTTGCTTGTCCGATTGCTTGTGGACGGCTTGCTGAAATTAAAGAGGGAAAGTATAAAAGTGAAGGAGAAGGACCAGAATATGAATCAATAGGCTCCCTTGGAACTATGTGTGGTATTGATAATTTAGAAGCGATTACATTTGCTCATTTCTTATGTAATGAATATGGCCTTGATACAATTTCTGCTGGAAATGTAATTGGGTTTGCAATGGAATGTTATGAAAAAGGGATATTAACTAATGAACAAACAGAAGGAATTGAGATGAAATTTGGTAATGCAGATCTAGTAATTGATCTTATTCCTAAGATTAGTAAGAGAGAAGGTATTGGTGATTTATTAGCAGAAGGAACAAGAATAATGGCTCAAAAATTAGATAAAGACTCAATAAAATTCGCTATGCAAGTGAAAGGTTTAGAACTTCCCGCGTATGACAGTAGAGCTGCTAAAATTACTGGATTAGCATATGCTACAGCAAATCGAGGTGGTGATCACATTACTGCATGGATTGAAGGACCTGCCTTCTTATCAATGCCTTTTATGCTTGTTGATGATGCTGATGTTGGTGATCCACTTCAAGAAATACCAGAAAAAACTTTTATCCTTAAGGATTTGGAAGATGGTTTCGGTGTTTTTGATGCTATAGGGGGTTGTAAATTCATGGGTATTGTTCTCAGCGCTGATGATTGGGCATCATTGATATCAAAATTATTGGGCTATGAATTCACTGCCTCAGATTTTAGAAAAACCGGCGAGAGACTATATAATCTTGCTAGAGTTTTTAATGTCAGAGAAGGGATAACTAGAAAAGATGATACACTTCCTGCTCGATTATTAGAGGAACCTCTTCCTGAGGGCCCAGCTGAAGGACAGACAGTAAATTTAGATCCCCTTTTAGATGCTTACTATGAATTTCGTGGTTGGGATAAAAATGGAATCCCTACTAAAGAGAAACTTAAAGAACTTCAGTTAGATTGGACTATCGATATAATTTATTAGTGATTTATCTTCAATTTTTTTTATTTATTAGTGAGAATGATGAGTGAGAAAGAAAAAAATTCTTATGCTGAAAAACCTTGGTTAAAATCCTATTTCTTGGGGCCTTGGAAGCTTAAGCAATCAATGGAGCCGTACCCTAAAATTAATGTTTATGAGTTTCTTGAAGAGAGTGCTTCAAAATATCCTGATAATATTGCTAGTGTTTATTTAGATGAAGAAATTACATATAAAGATTTGAAATTAAAAGTAGATAAGTTAGCAAATGCATTTATTGATTTAGGAGTGAAAAAAGGAGATAAAATAGCTACTGTTCTACCCTCTTGCCAACAATTTATCTTTGCAGATTATGCTGCGATGAAAATAGGAGCAATACACGTTCCTTTAAGCATTTTACATAAAACAGATGATTTAATTCATGAGATTAAAGAGAGTGGTGCTAAAACAATAATATGCTCCTATAGACGCATTGAACGCGTTAATGAAGTAAAAAATGAAATTGATATTGATAATATTATTTATACTCCTACAAGACTATTTCCGGACTATAATTTACCTGAAATGAAAAAAATATCAACAGACCGTTATTATCTTTTAGAAGATATGATTAATGATTATGAACCTCTTGAAAAAACAGCAGAAATCGACCCAATGGAAGATATCGCGTTATTACCTTTTACTGGGGGAACTACTGGTCTTCCAAAGGGAACTATGCTTACACATTATAATATCACAACTAATGTAATTCAATTCCTTCATTGGATGGCGGACCCTATAAAAGCGGGAATTATAGGAAAAGCTGCTGCTTTAATTTGTGTTCCAATTTTCCATGCATATGGGCATTTTTCTATTCATATTGGCATATCTTGGGGTCTTAAAGGATATTTAATGGATCCTAGAGATATGAAAGCAATGATTGATATCATAAAAAAACATCGTCCTTTTCTAGTTGCTGCTGTTCCTGCTCATTATATGCGATTTCTTCAATTAGATATACCTAAGTTCCCAATTGTATACATATCTGGGGCTGCAGCAATGCCTCCGGAAGTTGCGGATCAGTTTGAAAAGAGGACTGGTATTCCAATGGGTGAGGGATACGGTGCAACAGAAACTAGTGCTGTTGTAGCTATTAATTTTTCTCCACTTTCAAAAGTTACTGGATTCATGCTTAAAAAGAAATTAGGTGTAGGAGTCCCATTACCAGATACAGACGTCAAAATTGTCGATCCGGAAACAGAAGAGGAAGTTCCATTTGGTGAATCTGGCGAGATATGGGTTCGTGGTCCGCAAGTTATGAAGGGTTATTGGCCCACCCCAGGGAAGGGGTTAACTGAAGATGGTTGGCTTAGGATGGGTGATATTGGCAGAATGGATGAAGATGGGTATTTCTACATAGAAGATCGTGTAAAAGATATGATTAATGTATCTGGTAATAAAGTCTATTCTAGAGTTCTTGACGATATTTTGCATGAACATCCCGCTGTTAGAGTTGCGGGTGTAATTGGGATTCCAGATCCAGAACGTCTTGGCAGTGAAAGAGTTAAAGCATTTGTATCACTAAATAAAGAATATGAAGGAAAAGTTTCTGAACAGGATATTATCGACTATTTGAAAGAGAAAGTTAAACCTTATGCAGTGCCTAAGAGTGTAGAATTTAGAAATGATCTACCCTTAACAATGGTTATGAAACTTTTTAAGAGAAAGCTAAGAGATGAAGAAATAGCTAAGATGAAAGAAAGAGGAGAAATAAAATAATAATTAAAATATATCAAAAATTTTTTGTTTTTAATAAAAAATGAAATATTTATTGAAATCTTAATTTAAAAAATTATAAAAATAAAAACCAAATAAAATAATAAGTAATAAAAATTTTTCAAAAGTGATAAATATGAAATTTGGTTCACCGGAATGGGCTAAAGCGTATTGTAAAGCAATTAATGAGAACCCAAATTATAAGGATGCTGCTGGGCCTGAAGGATTTCCACCTAATGGATGGGAAGGTGATTTTCTTTTTATTGTAGAACCCTCTGGAAACTTAGACCATGAAATTAGGATGTATGTAGGTCTTTACCATGGTGAATGTACAGGAGCTAAAATTGTTGAAGAAGGGGAAGAAGTTGATGTAGAATATGTATATTCTGGACCTTATGATGCTTGGGTCCAAGTTTTAAAAAAGGAATTAGATCCAATCCGAGGCTTGCTTGCTGGAAAATTTAAACTTAAAGGGGATATGGCTAAAGTTTTAAGAGCCACTAGAGCCGCACAAGAACTTGTTGTTTCAACAACAATGATAGACACTGAATTTTATTAAACAATGAAAATCCAATTATTTTTTTTTCTTTTTAATTTAAACGTAAATATTGTGTAAAATCTAAAATGGTTAATAATATTGACAATATAACTGAATTTACGAATAAAAAAGTTTATTTTTTTGATTTAGATGGCACTCTTTATTTAGGAGATTCACTATTTCAAGGAGTTCCTAAATTAATAGAAGAATTAAGAATTAATAAAAAATTTTTTTTCTTCCTTTCAAACAATTCAAGTATTTCAACTGAAGATTACATAAAAAAATTAAAGAAATTCAATCTTAGTATAAATCGAGAAAACATCATATTATCTCAACACCCCACAATAGACTATCTTAAAAAAAACAATTTTAGAAAATTATTTTTATTAGGTACCCAGTCTCTTAAAGATGAATTTAGAAATGAAGGATTTGAATTAACCGAAGAAGATCCAGAAATATTAGTGCTTGCATTTGATCAAGAATTAACTTATAATCGTTTAATGAAAGCTGCTTTTCTTCTTCAAAATCAGAGTTTTCCATATATTGCTACTCATCTCGATAATAGATGTCCTACTGAAAATGGATACATCCCCGATGCTGGAGGTATCGCTGCACTTCTCTTTAAGACTACCGAAAGAATGCCAAAAGTTTTTGGAAAACCAAATAAAGAAATGCTTCTTTTTAAATTGAAAAACTTAGATATTTCGCCTAAAAATGCTATTATTTTTGGAGATCGTCTCTATACTGATATAAAGATGGGTATAGAAGCAGGAATAACTACTTGTTGTGTACTATCTGGAGAAACAACGAAAGAAGCTTTAAAGAAGAGTAAATTTAAACCTAACTTTGTTATAAATGGAATTTGGGATTTACTTGATGCTTTTAATAAGAAATAGATGATTTTTTCTTAACTCTTTATCTATTTTTCGAAAATTTTATTTCAATAAAGAAACTTTACTTTAATAAGAAAAGTATTACAAGTATTCTAAGTAAAATATAAAAATTAAGAGTGTTGTTTTTATTTTATCTACTTGATGATTATTAAGACTTTGGTAAAGAAACATGACTACTACTGAAAATAAGAAATTTGTCTATAATTTTAGTGAAGGAAACAAAGATTTAAAAAAACTCCTTGGTGGAAAGGGAGCAAATCTAGCAGAAATGACCAAATTAGGACTTAGTATTCCGCCTGGTTTCACAATAACCACTGAAGCCTGTTTACTCTATTTTGTAAAACCAGAAAAAATAATGGAAGAACTGAAACCCAATGTAATAGCTCATCTAAAAAAATTAGAGGAAAGTACGGGGAAGAAGTTCGGTGATAATAAAAACCCTTTACTAGTATCTGTTCGATCTGGAGCACCCATGAGTATGCCCGGTATGATGGATACTGTTCTTAATTTAGGTTTAAATGATGAGAGTGTCTTAGGATTAGGTGAACAAACAGATAATCCCCGGTTTGCTTACGACTCATATCGTAGATTTATCCAAATGTTTGGAGATGTAGTAATGGGAATTGGGGATGAAAAGTTTGAGAGAATATTGGATAAATATAAAAGAGCTATCGGACGTAACGCCCAAGATACTGATTTAGAAGTAATGGATCTACAAAAAGTAATTGCTGATTATAAAGCACTATACGAAAAGGAAATTGGAAGACCTTTTCCTCAAGATCCAAACAAACAACTTTTTCTTGCGATTGAAGCTGTATTCAAGTCCTGGAATAATAGAAGAGCAATAACGTATCGAAAGATTAATAATATTCCTGATTTTGGTACTGCAGTTAATATTCAGACTATGGTGTTTGGAAATAAAGGTTGGAATTCTGCTACTGGGGTTGCATTTACTAGAGATCCCTCGACGGGAGAAAATATAAAATTTGGTGAATACTTGGCAAATGCTCAAGGAGAAGATGTTGTAGCAGGTATAAGAACTCCTAAAAAACTTGAAGAGATGAAGGATGAATTTCCAAAGATATACAAGCAATTACTAAAAACTATGAATAATTTGGAAAAACACTATAGAGACATGCAAGATATTGAATTTACCATTGAAGATGGAAAACTTAACATTTTACAAACACGTAATGGAAAAAGAACTCCATCAGCAGCTGTTAAAATTGCTGTTGATATGGTTAAAGAAGGATTAATTTCTAAAGAAGAAGCGATCATGAGTATAGATCCAAACAAAGTAGCTAAACTATTATTTAAAAGTATTGATGAAAACTCAATTGTTCATGTTTTAGCTCATGGTATTAATGCATCTCCTGGGGCAGTTTCTGGGGTAGCTATTTTTGATTCTGATAGAGCAGAGGAATTAGCAAATCAGGAGCATAAAGAGATAATTTTAGTACGGCCCCAAACAAAACCTGAAGATGTACATGGTCTTTATGCTTCAAGTGGAGTTTTAACTCAATTTGGTGGTAAAACTTCTCATGCTGCAGTAGTTGCTAGAGGAATGGGGAAACCCGCTGTTGTAGGTGCCCAAGATGTTGAAATCGATGAAGAAAAAAGAGAATTTCGAGTTGCTGAAATGATTGTAAAAGAAGGTGATTGGATAACCATTGATGGAACAACTGGGCGTATTATAGAAGGAAAAGTATCTTTAGTTGAGCCTGAAATTAAAGGAGAATTTTTAGAATTATTAGAGATGGCAGATGAAATAAAAACTCTAGGGGTAAGAGCAAATGCTGATACTCCAATAGATGCTCGGAAAGCAATAGAATTTGGAGCTCAAGGGATAGGCCTTTGTAGAACTGAACATATGTTCATGGATATTTCTCGTTTGCCTGTTGTCCAGAATATGATAATGGCAAGAACCACAGAAGAACGTCAAGATGCATTAAATAAGTTACTTCCTATGCAGAAAGGAGATTTTTATGAAATATTCAAGATCATGGAGGCAAAACCAGTAACAATACGTTTATTAGATCCACCATTACACGAGTTTTTACCTGAATTGTCTACAGTGCAATTAGAAAGCCAAGAGCTAAAAATGACTAATGCTTTATCAAGATCATTATTAGATATAAGCCCTTTAGATGATGAAATTAAGAAAAAGAGTGAAGTAATCTCCTTGATTAGGTCTCTCTCTGAGGAGAATCCCATGATGGGGCTTAGAGGTTGCCGACTTGGGATTGTCTGGCCTGAAATTAATGAAATGCAGGTAAAGGCAATATTTCAAGCAGCTTGCGAACTTAAACTTAAAGGAATTAATGTTATTCCCGAAGTTATGATTCCACTTGTAGGAATGATATCTGAATTACAATATGTTAAAGCACAATTGATGGAAGTAGCTTTAGATACAATTAAGAGTTATAATGTAGATTTAGAATATAAATTTGGTACAATGATAGAAATTCCCAGAGCTGCGTTAACAGCTGATGAAATTGCAATTGAAGCAGAATTCTTCTCTTTTGGTACAAATGACTTGACTCAAATGACATATGGGTTTTCGCGTGATGATGCTGAAGGGAAATTTCTTCCAATCTACTTAAATAAGGAAATTTTAGAAAATAATCCTTTTGAAATTCTCGACCAAGATGGTGTTGGAAAATTAATGAAATTAGCTATTGAATTAGGAAAAAAGACTAGACCTGATTTGAAATTAGGGGTGTGCGGAGAACATGGCGGTGAACCGAGCTCAATTAAATTTGCCCATTCAATAGGATTAGATTATGTATCTTGTTCACCTTTTAGGATTCCTGTGGCTAGAATTGCTGCTGCTCAAGCCGCAATTGAACAAAACTTAAAATAAATCTATATCATATAATTCCTTTTCAACGAATTATTATGAATTCTTTTTATTCGTAAAAGTTTTATCAATCCAGCCATTTACTAATTTATAAAAAGTATAGTGATTATGATATGTCATTAACTCTAGATGAGAAAATTGCTTTATTAAGTGAAGTCGGAGAGGAAATCATTAATATAAAAGAACTAAGGGATTTAATTAAATGGAAAGTTGATAATAGTAAGGAAATATTTGCTTATGATGGTTTCGAGCCTTCAGGGAATATTCATATTGCCCAAGGCCTATTAAGAGCTATTAATGTAAATAAAATAACAAAAGCTGGAATTCGATTCAAATTTTTGGTTGCGGATTGGCATGCAGCAGCTAATAAAAAATTTGGTGGAAATTTGGAGGTAATAAAAAAAGTCGGAGATTTTTTCATTGAGTTATGGAAAGTATGTGGAATGGATTTGACTAAGGTTGAGTTTATTTATGCTTCAGATCTTGTAAAAAACGCCGATTATTGGGAATTAGTCTTAAAGATTGGAATAGACACAACACTCAAGAGAATTATGAGATGTACACAAATTATGGGAAGAAGTGAATCAGATAAACTATACGCTTCTCAAATATTATATCCTTTAATGCAAGCAGCAGACATATTTTATCTTCCAGCAGATATTTGTCAACTTGGTATGGATCAAAGAAAAGTGAATGTGTTAGCAAGAGAGATAGCTAAAAGCCTAAATAAACCTAAACCAGTTGCAATTCATCATCATATGTTAATGGGATTAAAAAAGCCACCAGCAACGGATCTAAATGGTGTTGATAGAACAATAGAAATTAAAATGTCAAAATCTGACCCTGATTCATCAATATTTATGCTAGATTCAACTGAAGATGTAAGACGCAAGATAAATAAAGCGTATTGTCCCCCTAAGCAAGCTAAAGAAAATCCAATTTTAGAATATTGTAAATATATCATATTTGAACTGATACAAGTTTTTAAAATTGAACGACCCGAAAAATATGGTGGAAATGTTAAATATAATTCCTATAAGGAATTAGAAAAGGATTATATTGAAGGGAAATTGAATCCAGCTGACTTAAAACCTGCCGTTATCAATTATATTAACCAATTTCTTTCACCTGTTATAAATCATTTTGTGAAAGATGAGACAGCAAAAAAATTATACCAATTCGTTCAAAGGGAATATAGAAAATATAAAGAAATTTAATTAGAAAAATCAGTGAACAGTTAAAACATTGTCAAACAAGGAAATAATTGATTTATTCTTAAATCCCAAATCTGTAGCTGTTATTGGGGCATCGAAAAATCTAGCAAAAGGAGGGCATCGAATTGCCGCCAATCTTGTTACAAATAATTTCAAGGGCAGAATTTATCCTGTAAATCCTAACTCAGAAGGAGAATTATTTGGATTAGAATTTAAAAAATCAGTTTTGGATATTGATGAAGAAGTGGATCTTGCTGTATTTTATATTCCAAATCGAAAAATTCCCCCTATATTAGAAGAATGTATTCAAAAAGGAATTAAAGCTGCTATTATTGAAGCTTCTGGATTTGAAGAAGTAGGTACAAAAGGCCTTGAGTTAAGAGACCAGATATTAAAAATCACAGACAATTTTTCAAAAATCCGTATTTTAGGGCCTAACTGTATGGGACTTTCGCGGATTGATGGAGATAGTAATTCTGACAAAAAAGGTGGATTTTTCACTAGTTTTGCTGTTTTTTCCAAATATAAAACTGGTAACATTGCTATAATCAGTCAATCAGGGATGTTAAATGGTGGCTTTTTAATGTATTTGATGGAAAAATATCCTGATTTGGGAATAAGATATTCGTGTTCAATAGGGAATAAAATGGATTTAAGTGAACTTGAGTTTTTAGAATATTTTCTAGAAGATTCATCAGTAAATGTTATCGCTATGTATCTTGAATCATTTAAAGATCCAAGGAGATTTATCGAAATATGTAGGAAAGCAAAAGAATACCCCAACAAAACAATAATCTTTGTTAAGGGAGGGATAACACTACAAGGTCAAAAAGCTACCTCAAGTCACACAGGTGCATTAGCTGAAAATTCTCAATTGATTAAAGCAATAATAAAACAATCCGGAGTAATTCAAGCTAAAAGTTTCCATGAATTATTTCAATTTGCTCGTACATTTTCAATGATGTATAAAGAGAGAAAGAAAATGCCAAAAATAGGAAATATTTCTTTAATTACTGGATCTGGGGGTGCAGGTACAATTGTTGCTGACATTACAGATGAGTATGGTTTAAAGTTTCCTATTTTTGGAGAGAAATTATATCATAGACTACTAGAAATATTTCCTGAATGGATGCCCCCTAATCGGTTTGCCCTCATAGATTTTTGGCCAGCAATGGAAAAAGCTATGATGAATAATATGAATCCAGCAGAACTTATGATTTCTGTCTACGAACTTCTATTAGAAGATGATAAAATAGAAGGGATCCTTAATATGATGTTCTGCTCAAAGCAATTTCGAAGTTCTACTAACTACATAAAAGTAGTTGAAAAAATCAAACAATCCACTAAACCAATATTTTTCTGGCTAATTGGTGAAATTAAGGAGGTTGAACGTGTATCTCGATATATGGCTGATCACAATGTCCCTACGTTTCCAAGTTTGGAAGATATGATTAAAAATTTCTATATTTTAGTCCAAAATTCAAAAAACAAAAAAAAAGAATAAAAATTATTATGGTTCGAATATTATGTATAGGAGATTCTCATGTACCTGTTCGTGCCAAAGATATATCTATACAAATATATAATAAATTAAATGAATTAACAAAGGATGAGCTTTTTCACTACACTTTTTTTACAGGGGATTTAATTAATTTCCCAAATTTTATTGATTTCTTGAACCAGAAAACAAAAGGGACTTTATTTAAAGTAATAGGAAATATGGATTATTATTATGGAAATCGTGATTCACCAAATTATCAAAAACTAGAAATATATTTCGAAGATAAAGATAAAATTAACTTGGGTTTGACACATGGAACACAAATAAGTCCTCGAGGAGATCATGATCAATTAGAAATTTTAGCTCAAGAGAGACGCTATAATATTTTAGTATCAGGTCATACACACAAGGAGGAAATTTTTTTAACGAAAAAAGGAATCCTTTTAATAAATCCTGGGAGTTGCACTGGGGCTTGGTCCTTTATAGCGAGTAGAATCCCTTCTTTTGCTGAATTACATATAGATGATAGAAATAAGGAAATTATCATAAATCTTTTCCAAGTTAATACGCAAACAAGGGAAATTGAAACTTCAGAATCTAATTTTGTCTTTAAAGATAACCAAATTTATAAAAAAAATAATTAAATGTTCAAAAAATAATTTAATCTAAAACAAGAATTTTCGAAAGCTTTAATAAAATCCCCAGGTTGCGCTTTCCCGTTGATCCTTTTGAGAATCTTAATTTCTTGAATCCAAATTGACTTTTTTTAAACATCATATTAAGGACTGAATTTTCCCCATTCACAAAAAAAACTAAATCTTCAGGCGCAGCTCTAAGCTCTAAATCATATTCCTCTAATTTCCCTTTTCCTAAGGAATAATTTCCGTCTTTTGCTATTAAATTTACCCAAAAATAGTAATCCTCTTCTATTTGCAAACCAATTATTATTCGAGCATTGAACTTATCTAACAACTTATTATTTTTAGGATTTTCTCTCTTTTCCTTTATTACACTTTCAATAGTTTGTTGAAATGTTGTGAATAAATTATCTTGTTCTGATTCTTCCATAATCTAATCATCTTTCTTAATTTCCTAATTATTTTAAAATGATACTTGTATATTATAAAATTTGCATTTAATTTAAATATAAAATTTAATAAAATCAAAAATATTATAAACAAATTAAGTTAAATTAATAAATTTCATATCAGAATAGCAAAATTGAAGGTACATACTTATGATGTGGCACTTTTTTAGTCCAAAAGTATTTTATGGTGAGGGTTCTCTAGCAGCTTTTGAAAATATAATTGGAAAAAAATGTTTTATAGTTACTGACAATATTATTGAGGAATTGGGATTTTTAAAAATCCTTACTGATACTCTAAAAAAATTTGGAAAAGAATTCATTGTATTTAAAGACGTAATACCGGATCCTCATGAAGAAGATGTAATGAAGGGAAAGGAGAAATGTATTAAATATGCTCCAGATTTAATTGTTGCATTAGGAGGGGGCTCAGTGATAGACACCGCTAAAGTTATTTGGGCAATGTATGAATATACTAACTTCACCCTTGATGATATAAATTTTAACAATCCCAAATTATTTGATTTTGCCAAGAAAGCAAAATTTATAGCAATTCCTACTACTTCAGGAACAGGATCAGAAACAACTTGGGCGGCAATTATTTCTAAATATGAAAACGATGTCTGGAGAAAAGGGTCTTTTGCCCATGAATCCTTAGTTCCAACATATGCGATTTTAGATCCAGTTTTTCCTAAAGGAATGCCTGCAAAATTAACTGTTAGCACAGCATTTGATGCTTTAGCGCACGCTTTGGAAGGTTATATTTCTGCTTGGAGGAATGAATTTAGCAATGCATTAATACCTAAAGCAATAGAACTAATCTTTAAATATCTCCCTATTGCTTATAAGGATGGGAATAATATGGAAGCTAGGGATTCTTTACACCAAGCAGCAAGTATGGCAGGAATAGCATTCAGTAATTCTCAACTTCATATTGGGCACGCATTGGGACATAGTTTTGCAGCAGTTTTTCCAATCCCACATGGAAGTTTAGTAGGTCTTTTTTTACCATATGTTTTACAATATTGTTTGAACGCTCCAGGTGAAACAAATGAATCAATCATTTTATATTCAAGATTAGCAAAACAGTTGGGATGGGCTAATTGGAGTGATGATGATAAGAAAGCTGCTAATACCGTTGTAGAAAAGGTAAGGGAACTTCAAAAATCTGTAAATTTTACTACAAGTCTCAAAAATTTAGGAATTGAAAGGGATAATTTTGAAAAGAACTTGAGTCCTTTAATTTCCCTATGTTATCAAGATCCAAGTGGTGTAATGGCACCTAGAAGTCCTAGTAAGGATGATTTTTCAAGACTATACACCTATGCTTATGATGGAAAAGATATTGATTTTTGAATTGATCTTATCTATTAAATTTTCTATTTTCAAATTCAATTTTTTCATTTATTTGATCTAATTTCTTATCCAATAAACATTAATATTACGAGATTATATTATTTTTTAAACTATATTGATAATATTTCTAGAATAACATTAATAGAAAAATTTTTAAAATGACAATCTCAGAAAATGAATTGGAAGTATTGGAAATTTTAAAAAAGCAAATAGGAGAGTCAATTTCTGAAATTTCTCAACTAGAGAGATACTCACTTGGATATTATGTAGAAGATGACCATATAACAGGATTAAATCTCTTTTCTTGTGGATTATCGGAAATCCCTCAAGAAATCAATTTATTTACATCATTAAAGAAGATTTTTATCCGAGGTAATAATTTAGAAACCATTACTGAAGAACTCTTTTCACTTCCAAATCTTGAAATTTTAGATGTAAGTGAAAACCAATTAACAGATCTACCTAAATCAATAAATTTACTTTCTTCTCTTAAAGAACTACATTTAGAATCAAACCAATTGAATTATTTACCAGAAACTATTGGTTCTTTAAGATCTTTAGAAACATTAGATTTAAGTGAAAATGCACTTAAAAGTATTCCAAACTCAATAGGAGAAATGCAACACCTGAAGACTTTGGATCTCAGTGGTAATAAAATAGAAGAATTACCAGACTCAATTGGGAAGCTAAAATCATTAGAAATACTTTTTTTAGGAAATAATAGGTTAACTATGCTTCCAGATTCTATTTCTGAATTACAATCATTAAAAAGATTGAATTTGAGGAACAATTTAATAACAACGCTCCCTTCCTCAATCGGAAATTTATCTTCATTAACATCATTATTCTTAAAAGGCAATATTCTTACTGAATTACCAGAATCAATAGGAAAATTTGAGAATTTAATTTATTTAGGTTTAACTTCAAATAAGTTAAGTTCCCTTCCTGATACTATCGGTTTTCTTTTTCTATTAGAAAATCTTAGTATCTCATCTAATAAATTAGTGGAGATTCCACATTCAATAGGATCTCTTGAATCGCTATTAAGACTTGAAGTTTCTGACAACAATTTAATAGAATTACCAGAATCAATCGGAAAGCTTGTATCGCTTACGATATTGCGATGTGATCGTAATAAATTAACCCATATTCCAGAAACCATTGGAAATCTTAAGAATCTTCAGGTTTTAAGAATTAGTATTAATAATATAATTGAATTACCTGAAGCAATTGGGCATTTAAAATCTCTTCGTGAGTTAAATTTATATGATAATCAAATAAAATACCTGCCACAGTCCATAGGCTCTCTCTCTTCTCTAGAAATATTAGATTTAAGCAAAAACCAGTTAAAAAGGCTTCCCGAATCAATAGGCTCATTAGAATCATTAATTGAACTAGATATTTCTACAAACAAGTTAGAGATGATTCCTCCCTCAATTGGTGCTCTTCCTTCAATAAAAAATCTTATAATCGGTTTTAATAAGCTAAACTCAATTCCTAAATCTTTAGGTTTTCTTACTACTCTTGAAGTATTAGATTTAGGAAAAAATCATTTAATCGCTGTACCAGAAACTATAGGTTCTCTAACTTCACTTAAACATTTGTATTTATATTATAATGAATTAGAAGATATACCAGAATCGATAGGCTCATTACAATCTTTAAAGTATTTATACCTAGGTAACAATAAATTATCGAATCTTCCAATATCAATAGGAAGGCTTAAAAATTTAAAGTATTTATTTTTAAGATCGAATTATTTAACTGATCTGCCAGAATCTTTGGAATCTTTACCTTCTCTTAAATATCTAAATATTGAGAAAAATAATCTTAAAGGATATTTAGATTTTCTACATAAATTGGAACTTCGAGGGATCAAAATACTAAAATGAACAAATTAAAAATAATTAATAAATAGATAAATATTTCAGTTAGATTCAAAGAGTAGTAACTCCAAAATAATATGATTTATATATTAAATGGAGTTAGATTAAACTATGGATATTTCGAAAGCTATGAAAATAAAATTGTCAGAAGAGCTACCAAATTATCCTAAATTTGTTGACAATATTAGAAGAGCACCATCTAGAGGTTTTAATTTAACTCCTACTCAAGTAAAATTAGCACTAAAAAATGCTTTAAGATACATTCCCTCTCCCCTACATGAAAAATTAGCTCCTGAATTCATGGAAGAATTACTATCCAGAGGAAGAATATATGGTTATAGATATAGACCAGAAGGAAATATAAAAGCAAAATCTATAACTGAGTATAGTGGTAATACTCTTGAAGGAAAGGCACTACAGGTAATGATTGATAATAATCTTGATTTTGAAGTAGCTCTTTATCCTTATGAACTGGTTACATACGGAGAAAGTGGACAAGTTTTCCAAAATTGGATGCAATACCGATTAGTTAAAAAGTATCTTGAGTTCATGAATGAAACACAAACCCTAGTGATTGCATCAGGTCATCCAGTTGGTCTTTTTCCGTCATCACAGAACGCTCCAAGAGTTATCTCAACTAATGGATTAATGGTAGGTATGTTCGATAATCCATATGATTTCTCAGTTGCTGCAGCTTTAGGTGTAGCTAATTATGGTCAGATGACAGCTGGTGGTTGGATGTATATCGGTCCTCAAGGTATTGTTCATGGAACTTATATTACCTTATTAAATGCAGGTAGATTATATCTAAATATTCCTCAAGATAAAGATTTAAAGGGGGTTTTATATTTATCTTCTGGATTAGGTGGTATGAGTGGAGCACAAGCTAAAGCCATAGAAATCGCAGGAGGTATAGGTGTAATAGCTGAAGTTGATGAATCAAGAATTAAAACTAGATACGAACAAGGATGGGTTTCAAGAGTTTCTGATAATTTAGATGAAATTTTTAAATGGGTTGATGATGCAAGAAAAACAAAAAGATCTTTATCAATAGCATATATTGGAAATGTTGTTGATTTATGGAAATACGTTGTACAGAATGACATTAAAGTAGAACTTGCCTCAGATCAAACCTCTTGTCATGCTGTTTATGAAGGGGGCTATACACCTTACCAAATCAGCTTTAAAGAAGGTAGAGAATTAATTAATTCTAATATTGATAGGTTTAAAACGCTTGTTGACAAATCTCTTGAAGAGCAGTTCAAACTTATTAATATAATGAGAAAAAGAGGAACATACTTTTGGGATTATGGGAATTCTTTTATGAAAGCCGTATTTGATGCAGGATGTAAAGATATTGCTAAAAATAGCAATGATTTGTCAGAGGGTTTTGTTTTTCCCTCCTATGTAGAGGATATTATGGGCCCGCTTTGTTTTGATTATGGTTATGGACCATTTAGATGGGTTTGCCTTTCTGGAAAAGAAGAAGATTTAGACAAGACAGATCAAGCAGCAATGAGTTGTATTGACCCAGAAAAAAGGGCTCAAGATAGAGATAACTATTATTGGATTCGTGATGCGAAAAAAAATAAATTAGTTGTTGGAACAAAAGCTAGAATTCTATATGCTGATGCTAAAGAACGTGTTAATATAGCTTTAAAATTTAATAATTTAGTAAAGAAAGGTGATATTGGGCTAATAATGCTAGGTAGAGATCATCATGATGTTTCTGGAACAGATTCACCCTTTAGGGAAACCTCAAATATTAGAGATGGGAGTAACGTAATGGCTGAAATGGCTATTCATTGTTTTGCTGGAAATGCTGTACGAGGAATGACTTATGTAGTTTTATCAAATGGAGGTGGGGTTGGGATTGGAAAGTGTTTTAATGGAGGATTTGGATTAGTTTTAGATGGTTCTGAGAGAGTAGATTTAATTATTAAAGCAGCTATTGAATGGGATGTGATGGGAGGTATCGCAAGAAGGAGTTGGGCTAGGAATAACAATGCTTTCGAAACTGCTTATAATTGGAATATAGAAAATGAAAATAAAGGCCATCTAACATTACCATATTTAGCAGAAGATAAGCTTTTGGCAAATATTATTGATATTTATCTAAAAAAACTCAAATAAAAATAATTCGATTTAAATTTTTTAAAAAATTCATATTTGAAGGAAATTTTACTTTTAGCCTTGAATAATAAAAATCAAAAGTGGTAGGTGTGAAAGAGGAATTTAAGTACGGAATTGATAAACTTACAATAAAAAAGGCTTTAGACATATCAAGAGAATTAATTAAAGGAATTTTAATTGATGAGGTCAAAGAAAAGATAATTTCAAATTACAATGCTGTTCAATCAATTGTTAAAGGAGAGAAATTAGTTTATAGCATAAATACAGGATTCGGTTCTCTTTGCACTACAAAAATATCAAAAGAAGAGACTGGGAATTTACAGGAGAATCTTCTTAAAAGCCATAGCGTTGGAGTGGGGTCTCCAATAGATCCAGAGATTTCCAAATTGATGCTCATTTTAAAAGTTCACGCATTATGTATGGGCTATTCTGGAGTTTCTCTTAAGGTAGTTGAAAGAATCTGTTGGCATATTGATAATAATTATGTCCCAATGGTACCCAAGCAGGGCTCAGTTGGAGCGTCGGGAGATCTAGCACCATTAGCACACCTCTTTTTACCGTTAATTGGATTAGGATTTTTAACTCATGATAATAACTTGAATATACCAACAAAAAAAGTTTTAGAAGAAAATAACCTAAAACCCCTAAAACTTCAAGCAAAAGAAGGTTTAGCATTAATCAACGGTACACAATTCATTTCTGCTCATGCTATAAAAATATCAGAAAAATTTTCAAATTGCTTAGATCATGCTGACCTTATCGGAGCTTTAACGCTTGAAAGTTATTTAGCCTCACCTCAACCTTTTGTCGAAAAATTAATAAACTTACGACCACATAATGGAGCTTTAATTGTTGCTAGAAGAATGAGAAAATTTCTTGAGAATTCTGAATTAGTTGAATCACATAAAGAATGTGACCGTGTACAAGACCCTTATTCTATTCGATGTATACCCCAAGTTCACGGAACTTCTAGAGATACTTTAGTACATTTAAATGAAAAATTAGAGTGTGAACTTAACTCGGTCACAGATAATCCTATAATTTTTAATGAAAATGAAACATATAGTGGGGGTAATTTTCATGGACAGCCTCTAGCTTTACCATTAGATTATGTAAGTATAGGTGCTTCAGAGTTGGGTAATATTTCGGATCGCCGTATTTTCTTATTACTTGAAGGAAAATGGGGATTACCATCAAACTTAATAATAAAGCCCGGGTTAAACTCCGGATTTATGCTGACGCAATATACATCAGCAGCTCTAACTAGTGAAAATAAATCGCTCTGTTTCCCTTCAAGTGCTGATAGTATTCCCACAGGTGCTGGACAAGAAGATCATGTCAGTATGGGACCAATCAGTGCAAGAAAAGCTCTTAAAATTATAACTAATCTTGAAAAAATTCTTGCCATTGAACTTCTTTGTGCTTCCCAAGCTTTTGATTTTAGAAGACCTTTGAAATCTAGTGCAATTATAGAAGAAGTCCATAATTATGTGAGAACTAAAATTCCTCATATTGATGAAGATACTGTGTTATCTGTTCATATTCAATCAGCATTAGAAATCATTAGAAGTAAACAATTATTAAAAATTACTGAAAATAGTTTGAGGTGAATTAAATTGTTTGTAGCTTCTACATATTCAAAAAAGGAATTATTCTCAGATGTTGAACCAGATTTAGTTATCTTTCACTCTAATGAACTTATAACTATGAATACCAAATATGGTGCCCCAAGAATAGGGGAAGATATGTCTGAATTAGCTGTTATTAACGACGGGGCTATTGCTGTAAAGGATGATCGGATAATTTTTATAGGAACTACAGATGAACTCTTATCAAAATTTGAATTTGGGAAGATTCCAACAAAAATTGATGCAACAAATAAGTTAATTACTCCAGGTTTTGTTGATCCTCATACCCATATAATTTTTGAAGGTTCACGAGAAAATGAATTATCAATGAAACTTGAAGGAAAGACATACCTTGAAATTTTAGC
>JBHLNW010000161.1:0-5070 GCA_048941185.1 Promethearchaeota archaeon | reverse complement strand
ATCTAATTTTTTAAGGTATCCAAGAAAACACGCTTGGTTAAAATGAATCTGAAATTTCTGATCAACAATCTCTTCGTTACGAGCAAGATCTCGAAATTTTTCATAATCTAATACCCCATTCAAGCTATAAGTTTTAGCAATATTAATTAGAGATTTTACATTCTGATTTAAATAAATTTTTTGTTTATTACATTTCTTATTTTTTGTAAATTTCAACTTAAGGATTTTGTTTTGAAGGTTAGATTTGTTAAATTTTATTAAATCTGAATAAAATGTTAAACCACTCTGTTTGAGGCTATTATATTCGGCACTATCACAAAAATTATCTAATTGTGTGATAATTTCTTCTATAGATCGATTAACTAATTGTTTTTGCTCAAAGACTTTTCTCTCTCTATAATTTTTAATTATTTCGCTTCCCGAATGTTCGAGTTTTCGCTTATTAAATTTAATATTTTTACGTTCTAAGTCTTTGATTAATCTTAATTGCTCAGGATCAGAAAGAACTAGGTTCATTGACCTTTCTTTTCTTCTTGCAACAATGTAAAAAGGAACATCGACAGTTTCTTCAGTTACTAATATATAACATCGACCTGGAGCATGTCTACCAGTTCTTCCTCGTCTTTGGATAAGCCTGATTTCTGATGGAATAGGTTCAAAGAAAATGATCGCATCTACATTTGGAATATCTAGCCCTTCTTCAGCGACACTTGTGGCGACTAATATGTTTATCAAACCTTCTCTAAATTTTTCTAAAATTTCTATTTGTAATCGTTGGGGAAATCCATTATCATCGATCTTAGTTGCTTGACCAATGAATTTTTCAATGGATAACTTTTCACTAAACTCATTCTGCAATTTATTTTTTAAATACTCTGCCATTTCCCGAAATTGCGTAAAAATTAGTATTTTGTTGTTGTTAAATTCTTCAATTTCCTCTTTTATAATAGATAGAATTTTATTAAATTTAGGATGTGAAAGGTTAATATTATCTTCATTCTCTATTACGGTTTTTATATAGTTAAAATGCTCTGAATTTGTAATTCTTTTAGCAGATAAGATGTCTTTACCTGCTTTATAAGAAATTTTTTCTAAAAATGATCTGAAAAGAGAAATGTCTTGAGTTTCTAATAAATCTTTAGCATGAAGTATGGATATACAACTGGAACAGTATGAATATATAGAAGGGATGTCAAGTTGTTTTTCTTTAACGATATCGATAATTTTTGGAGAAACATAATACAATGAATCCAAGTATTCATCTTCAGATAATTCTATACATTCTCCTTTATCAAATTGTATAGATAATGTTAAATCTCGAGCAATCCCTAAGAAATCTAATTTTGAATAGTATGGCTTATTTGGAGCTATTAAATTATTCTTGATAAACCATTTCAAATATGTTTCAAATAAATTGTACCATACCGTGCTTAATTCTCTCAGTTTAATAGGTAAATCTATTAAATTAATATATGTATCGATATCATAGATATAATCTTTTACGTCTTTATCTTCATAGTTTTTGAAGACAATATTTTCGATATAGAGATTATCACAGATTTGTTGAATGCGTTCATAATTCTTTCCCGGTGATGCTGTTAACCCTAATATTAATGGGTCTGTACATGTGTTGATATATTCTTCTGAAATAAAATTGTAGGCATAATTACCTTTAGTTTTATGAGCCTCGTCGAAAACAATTAATGATGTTTGCTTTAAATCGTATCTCCCTCTCATCAAATCATTTTTTATTACTTGAGGTGTAGAGATTATAATTTTAGCACTTTGAAACGATAAAATTCTTTTTACTGGAGGGATTTTTCCCGTAAATAAAGCAATTTCATCTGAAGCAATATCAAGAAATTTTTCACATGATGATATATGCTGCGATACTAATGGTCGTGTAGGAGCGAGGACAATTATTTTTCCTCTTGAATATTTTTCAAGACGTTTAGCAATTAATAAAATACCAATTATAGTTTTTCCTAAACCTGTTGGTAAAACTACTAATGAATTCTTATTTTTACAGCTATTAACAATATTTTTTTGATATTCCCTATATAAAATTTGGTTTTTTTTCAAGAATGCTCCATTGCAATATAGGTTAGGTTCTTGTTTCATCTTTAAAATTACTGAAGTTTATTTCCTTTTAAAAATAACATCGCTGTAAGATTTTTATAATATTAAAACGAGATCTACCTAATTGAAGCTAATTATTAATTTAGAAATAAGTTAATAAATTCCTTAAATTTGTAGAAAATAAGATTTTTAGTCTTTCTTGATTGGAAAAAATAATATCTTCTTTTTTGTGTCTACTCTTCTTATTAGATTATTACTTTCGAGTAGTTTTAATGTTAATACAACCCAACCTCTAGCTACTTGATGTAGAAATCTACTATTATTGGGATAAATAGCTCTGATTATTTCTTTTGGAGAAATTCCATTTCCTGAATTATTATAAATTATATTTAATACTTGATGTTCTCGCTCTCTTCTGTGTGTTAATATATTAGCAATCCTTTCTTTAGGATTTTCTATAGGACTACCATGAGCCGAAAGAATTAATTTAAGATTAGGTAAGTTCTCAATTTTCTTAATCGTTTCAATATATTCAGCTACATTGGAATTAGGAGGCCCAAGCCAAGTAGTTATTGACCTTAAAATATTATCCCCAGAAAATAATATCCCTTTTTTCTCGTTGTAAAGAGATATATGGTCTATGGCATGTCCAGGAGAAGGGAAAATTTTCCATGATTCTCCATTAATTAAGATCTCTGTATCTTCCTTTATAATTTCATCTGGATCCTTTACATATGATACTCCAAATATTCTATGATAGAATAATCTTGAACCAACATTTCTTAAGAAATTAATTACTCTACGATTCGTACTTTTTCTTATTCTTAAATAATCTTCATAAGCATCAGTTTCGAATGTTTTTATAAAACTTTTCTTATCTTTAATAATTTCTCTGCTTCTTTTTGTCAATACAATTTTAAGTCCTAGAGTTTTTCTTATTCGCTTTAACCCACTAAAATGATCAGGATGACAATGAGATACAAAAATACGCGTGATATTGAAGATTTTGTTTTGTTGTTTGTAAAGATTTTCAATTTCCTTTAACTCTTTAACCAATTGTTTTACTGCTCTTTTGGTCCCATAACCAGCATCATAAATAATTCCATCTGATCCAGCTAAGACATATATATTTTCAGGGGGTTTGATTGCTCCAAATCTCCCTTTTTCCTTTATTAAAAAAATATCAGGATAAACTTCTCTCATTCAACTTTTGTAAATCTCCAAAATATTTATTAATTGGTCTTATTAAATTAGGTATTATGCCATATGCAATTGTACTTTCATTTGATGATGAGAGCTCACTCCCGATATATCAAATTTTTAATAAGTATGAAGATAAAAAGATCGGTTCTATGTTTTATGACCCAAAAATGAAACCTCATATTACTTTGAATACTTATGAAAAGATTAATACAGAATCTGCCAAAGAAAGATTGACTCTTTTCTCTATTGAGAATAAATCCTTCAAAATCCAGATAAGTAGTATTGGATATTTTCCTGTTGAAAAGAGCGTAATTTTCTTGAATCCTAAAGCATCTAATGAGCTTTTAGTTATTCAACAAAAGGTTTCTAGTCTTTTTAAGGATTTTGAAGCTGGAACATCTCCTTTAACTTGGATCCCGCACTGTACACTAGGAATGTATATTCAAAAGGAAGATATTACTAAAGCTATTGATATAATAAAAGAAGAAATTGTAATTACAGAAGAAAAACCATTTTATATCCAAACAACATCCATTTCATTTGTTAAATTTGAACGAGATCCTTTAAAAATTGATTGGTGGTTAGATTATCAATTTAAAGGATGAAATTTCACGATAAAAATACAAAAACAGTAAGTAAAAGACAATTCAATTAATATTTATTTTTCCTTTTAATTTTTTTGGATAAATTTTTGAGAAGTTTGTCCGTAGAGATAATATTTACAAAGAATAATTCCATACCTCTTAAAGCTGCATTATGTAAAGTTGGAGACCACGCCGCACATGCATCATCCACTAAGTAAACGTTAAATCCCAAATCAAATGCTACTCTCGCAGTATTCTCAACACAAACATGAGTAACTACTCCTACAATTATTACAGTATTCACTCCTATATTCCTCAATTGATGCTCAAGATCTGTTGAACTAAATGTTCCATTAGTTGTTTTTATTACTATTATATCATTTTCTTCTGGTTTTAACTCAGGGATAATATCAGCAAGAGGATCTTGAGTGGATGGAAAAACATATTTACCGATCATATTTTCGGACATTTCATTAATAGCACGTATATTGTTGGAATAATCTTTTCGATCACTTCTATGGGACGCGAATTTTGTATAAAATATAGGGATTTTATTTGCTCGAAAGAAGTCTACTAACCGGATTATATTAGGGTTTACTACGTTATCAACCTGTTTTATAAAATATTCATATAATCCAGGGACAGTTTTTTCAGCCCATTCTATTATAGGAGATGTTTCTTTCACTTGATAATTTTGCATATCAACAATAATGAGAGCACTTTCATTTGGTATAATTGGTGGTTTAAAAGATCGTTTAATTTTTAGATATTCGTCGATTTTCTTTTCAATATCCAATTTTCATCACAATTTTTTTATTATAAAATATGTTAACTGTACAACTTTTTAATTTTTTTATTAGTATTTCAGCATAATAATTAAAAAATTAAGAAATGATTAAAAAAAGGTAATTAGAAAAAAAAAGAAAAGAAGAGATTTTAGGTATTATGCTATTAGAGAAAATTTGACAATTTAGTAAAATTTAAATTCTCAATTATGATATAGAATTATGTAATCCAATAAAACGCATTAATTAGAAGAAAGTGTCTTCATATTAACACTTAGAAAAAAAATTAATAGAGGGCAAAAAAATGCAAAAGCTGATGGATTATTAAAGAGGTGGGAAAGTGAAAGAAGAAAAGATTTTAAATATTTGGAAGTGAAAAATAAATGGCAAAACAAGAAAAACCAGCTTTTTATGAAACA
>JBHLNW010000160.1:0-5079 GCA_048941185.1 Promethearchaeota archaeon | reverse complement strand
GAACATACTTCTCCAGTAAGTTTATTAACAATCCAATCATCTAACATTAAAACCTTATCAATTTTGTCATATAATTTTTCTTCTTCTTTAAACCATAAAAGACGGGAGAGACAAAATAATATTGATGGACTATGACCTGTAATTTGAAATAATTCTTCTTCTGAAAATTCATCCTCGATTAAATATGCACTATCTATACCGCGTACATCTGTATTTGGACCTCCATATATTGCTTCTCCTTTCTTGTCTATAAAAACAACAGCCATTCTCTGAGCACACGAAGAAATTCCAATTATGTTTGAATTTTTTGTTCTATGTGTCAATAATTGAGAGATAAGAAGTTTCAATTTATACCACATATCATCCATATCAAATCTTTTCGCAAATCCATCAACATCTTCATTAATGATCTTCAAATCTTGACTTAGAGAGGATTTTAGCTTTAGAGTATCAGATACTAAGCCTGCTTTAATTTTATTCGATGAAACATCGATTGTTAAAATAAAATCTTCTGAAGTAGTCATTTTGGAGATTTTCTTATTTAGTAATAAACTTTTTTATAGAATAATTATTGCTTTCTTTTTAAATAGATTTTCTTTTACATTACAAAATATTCTAATAATTTTTGATTTTATCCGAAATTCTATATTTATTCAAATCAGATACTTTCTTACTACTTCACCACGTGGTTCTTTTTCTTCGAAAAGAATGGCTTGAAAGGAATAAATATTGGTACTTTTTTCTTTCCATGCGTCGCTATCAAGCCAAGCTTTTGAACAAGTTTGAGAAAGAAAGGTTATAACATCCCAATTTCTCCCATGATCTACAGGAACTTGAGGTAGAAGTAAGCCTCTTCTCATCCCTTTTTCAGCAATAAGTCCATCTCTTCCAATAACTATCTTATCAAGATATTCCTTCGGATCATCTACTTTAACCAATTTTGGAGGCGTTAAAATTGAAAGTTCTATTACAATGTTATCCATTTCTTCAAGCGATACTGAAGGAAATCGTGGATCCTCTAAGGCTGAGCTAATTGAGACCTTATGAATCACATCATATAAAGCATAAGTAGGTTCTATATATCCAATACAACCTCTAAGTGGGTTGCCAATAACGTTATATTTATTTAGCGTAACAAAAGCACCGTATTTCTCCGAGAATTTTTCTTTTATTTTATCTGGAATGGGCATACGCTTGTTATCTTTTAAATAGAATTCAATATTTTCCCGAGTGAATTTTATTAAGATTTTACCTTCTTCTAAGCTAAATTCATGTTCATTTGGCATTTTAATATCCCATTAATCATCTATTTTATGTATTATTATATCGTTTAGACATTTATACTTTATAACATCTTCTTGATAATTTTTCCATGTGGAAGAGAATTTTCAGTATTAATTTCAAATCCTCTTAAAAATACTTTCCAAATTTTAACATTTGTACTAAAATTTTCATATGGAGAAAATTTGGCTTTTGTTCTAAAATTCTGGGTATTAATCGTATATTCTTTAACTTTATCAACAATAAACAAATCAGCGTCATATCCTACTTTAATAAAACCTTTTTTTCTAAGATTGAACAATTTAGCAGGATTTTCGGAAGTTGCTTCGACAAACCTTGCTAATGGTAGTTGGAAATCAAAGACTTTTTTGAGCATTAATAATGGATAAGTTTCAAATCCGGGGAATCCAGAGGGTGCATTGAAATATTGGTTAGTTTTTTCATCTAATCTGTGTGGTGCATGGTCAGTTCCTATTAAATTAATATTGCCTTCCCTTAACTCATTGAATAGAAATTTAGGATGCTCTTCCCCTCTTAAAGGGGGTAATACTTTACCAAAATTCTCATTACTTAATCTAATTTTATTGGATAGAAGTAAATGATGAGGAGTTACTTCAAAACTTATTTTTAGATTTTTATTTGAAATAGTTGCTTTTTTAATTGTTAAGTAACTTTGAATACAACTTACATGACAAAAGTGGATTATCGGATAATTTCTTGGATTTAACCGATTTATAGTAATATATTCATTGTAATTTTCAATTACAAAATTAACATACTTTTCTTCAGAGTTAACTGAATCAAATTTATTATGGTAATCTAAAATAGTTCCATTCCATGAATCAAATTCTTGTTTAATCTGATCTTTCTGTTCTTCAGATAATGGATAGGAAGCATGTATGAAAATAGGAATTTGAAATTTGGAGGAGATATCTAGAATTTTTTGAATGTTTTTTGGATCCTTCCAATTTATGTCACTAATTGAATCAAGCGGGTAAATCTTAAAGCCTATAATTCCTAAATCAATAATGAGTTTAATCTCATCTTGATTTATTCCTTTAGGAATTCCTGCTATAAATCCAACATCTACATAAATGTTATTTTCTGCCTTTTCCATCCATAATTTAACTTGCTCTGAAGTTATCGCAGGAGGTATTGTATTAGGCATATTGAAGACAGTTGTAATTCCTGAAAAAGCAGCTGCCTTTGTTCCAGATAAAAATGTTTCTTTTTTGCTTTGACCCATGTCTCGCAAATGTGAATGAATATCTATTATACCAGGTAAAATTAATTTATTTTTGCAATCAATTTTTTTTCCATCTTCATTTAATTTATTTAAGTAATAAAGTGCAGCTCTGATATAGTTTCGTCCTCGTGATATTGAATAGGCAAACCTCTCTGCAATTATTGGGTCGTTAAATTTTATATAATTCTCTTCAGATGCATTATAAAAAAGTATATGTTTAATAATTCCATCATCAATCAAGATAGCTCCTTTACGAATTAATCCTTGAGAATATATCTTCGCATTTTTCAAAATCATGATATTCGAATTTTTATAAGGTAATTTGTTGATCTTTTCTAAAATTTATATATAAAATTTTATTTTCTATGGATTTTATCATTGAAAGTGAAATTATTTTAGTAGTCTTTAATTGTTTGAATAATTCTATAATGTTTTTATTATTTTCTTGGATGTTATAAGTCGGAATGATATAAAAATCTGTGTCATTGATTAGCCCTACTTCTTTATTTAAATTTTGGAATTCGGGGTTTTCTCCTAGATCCTGATAAGTATCTATTATAAGATTGATTTTAGCATAAGATATCGAGGTAATAAAATCGACAAATTCGAAATTGTTTGAAAATTTTTTGCCAAAAATTCCAGGAGTTGATTTTATCCATCTATTGTAGGAGTTATTTAGATTATCAAACATTTTATTCAGACATTTTTTCAATAATAAAGCTTGTGACCTCTCATCAGGTCCTAAAAAACGCAATTTTTCCCCTTCAAATTTAATTAAAATACATTCTTTTTGAAAATAAAGGTATAATACATTGCTTTTTCTTATGTTATAAGATAAACAAAATGTTTCTCGAATACAAGAGCAAATCTTATAAATCTTAGGAGGCGTTTTCCTCTTATCGATATCCTTTTTAGAGTAATTAATGATTTCTTCTAATAATAATAAGAAATTAACCAAAATACTCAATTTACGTTGTTATACTAAATAAATTCAAAACTTACCTAGCTTTTTCATAAAATCAGCTGCTGCTTTTCCCCCAGGGAGTCCGGGCATTCCAGGCATACCTTTCCCTTTCTTTTGCATTTGCAGGAATCTCTTCATAAATTTCTTCATAGTATTATATTGGTCGAGCATTTTGTTTATTACGGAGTATTGGGTTCCACTTCCAATGGCAATTCGTCTTTTTCGAGTTTTCTTAATTATTTTTGGATTTTCTTTTTCTTGTTGTGTCATAGAATTAAGAACAACCTCCCATTTAGCTAGATTAGCTTCAGCATCCTCCTTTAAAGCATCTGGGATATTTCCTCCACCCATCATAGATAAGATCTGTCTAAATTTGCCTACTTTTTTAATACTCTTCAACTGCAGATATAAATCATCTAGAGTAAATTTTCCATGCATCATTCTTTTAACCATCTCTGGTTCAATATCTACTTCAGCTTCTTGTACTTTTTGAACTAATGATTCAATATCGGGAATTCCGAGTAATGTGCCTACGAATTTTGAGGGTTCAAATTCTTCAAAATCATCAATTTTTTCACCAATACCGATATATCTAATACCCACATTAGAAGCTGTGCAAGCGGATAAGGCACCTCCTCCCTTTGCCGTCCCATCTAATTTAGTGACAATAATTGAACCTAAATTTGTGGTATTAGCAAACGCTTCAGCTTGTTTGAATGCTTGCTGACCGAGAGTACCATCAATTACTAAAATAATTTCGTTTGGTTTTAGTTTTTGTTCTAGAACTGCCATTTCATTCATTAATTCTTTTTCTTCTTTATGCCTTCCAGCTGTATCGACAATAATAATATCATTCCCATCATTTAATGCCTTCTTAGTTTCTTGAATTGCAATCTTAATTGCATTTTTCTCATTAGGATTTCCATAACATTTGACACCAACTTGTTCTGATAATTGTTCTAATTGCTCATAAGCCCCAGGTCGCCAAGTATCAGTAGTTAAAGCGGCAACTTTATAACCTTTACTTTTGTAATATTTTGCTAATTTTGCAATCGTTGTTGTTTTACCTGAACCTTGAATACCTACAAGTAAGATAACATTTTTTTTCCCTGGTTTTATTCTTATCGGTGCTGGTTTTCCTCCAAGTAATTTTATTAGTTCATCATGGACTAACTTTATCACAAAATCTTTCCTTCTAGCTTTCTGAAGTTTAGTATTCATTGCCTCTTTTCTGATATTTTCGGTCATCTCGAATACAAGTTCCACGCGTACGTCGCTTGATAAAAGTGCACGTTGTAACTCTTGAATTAGAGCATTAATGGCATCTTTATCTATTGATGGGAGTCGTCTAATCTTTCTAATTGCAGTATCCAATGACCTTCCAAGTTTTTCTAAAACCATTAAATCCCAGCTATTATTTTTTTTAACTATTTGAAATAGTCCCTAAAAACTAAAATTTTTTTTTTTAATAAGTATAATATATTATAAATTAAAAGAATCAAAATTAAAAATATTTGGATAAAAATATAAAAACTAAGATGTGATAGTAATTGTCTATTAGAAGAACAGAGATACAAAAATTAAAAAC
>JBHLNW010000059.1:0-21947 GCA_048941185.1 Promethearchaeota archaeon | reverse complement strand
ATATTACAAAAAGGGAGAGGGGCGTTGTAGCTTTGCAGGATATTAGAGCAATTGACGATGCTGCGGTCAATTGTAATATTTTGGGACCTTCATTTGATCATGTAGTCGATTTTATTAACGCTGCAACAGGTTTCAATTATAATAGAAAAGGTTTAATCAGAGTCGGTGAACGAATCAATAATATCAAAAGAGTAATTAATTGTAATTTAGGAATAACTCGTGATGATGACAAATTACCAGCAATTGTGTTAAAACCATTAAAGACAGGGGGATCAGTAGGAGTTAAGTTAGATTTAGAGGATAATCTAAAGGTTTACTACAAAAATCGTGGTTGGGATTGGGAAACGGGTAGACCTACAGATGAAAAATTAAAAGATTTAGGAATAATTTAGTAATTAGGAAAAAAAAAAGAAAAGAAGAGATTTTAGAAATGATGCTATTAGAATTAGAAATATTTAATAGCTAAAAGGATGTCGTCCCGAGTTACTTTCTTGCGTTTGGCATGCTTTGTTAATGATAAAGCAGTTTTTGTGATTTTAGTTGCTGATTGACCCATCCAATCAACTAATTCATCCACTGCATCACGAGCGACAATAATGGCACCATTATGTTTCATTAATCTTCTAATGGGACTCCAACTAATATATTCAGACATTTTTTATTCCTCCACTATATTATTATTTTTTTATAATTTTTATTGAAATTTGTTACTTTTTAAGAGTTTGTTATATAGATATATATCTTTTACATATTTAAAGATTTTTATTCATGCTTAGTTTTATGAAGAATAAAATGAAAAAAATATAACGACAAAATTCCAAAATGAGAAGATGATCAATCTCGTGGAAGTTAGGAAAATTTTGCCAATATTCGATTTTTGTTGAAATTTGGGACTCATTTTATCATAAATTATATTTTTCTTTCATGTTTAAATATCATGGACAAAATCTAAAAAGATATGACGAAAAAATTCAAATTTTGAAACGCTATACGGTCCAATTTTTGAAGATTTACTATTTGACTTATTTCAAAAATTAGGGAATTTAGAGTTCTTTAAGTTGAAATTTAAAGCTTTCTCATCAAATGAGATTTACTGATTAATTAGATATAACTAAAATTCTATATATTCAATTTGAGATGAAATATCCAATTTGATTTCTCTAATTTGAAATAAAATTATGATTTATTTCTTAGTAAATCATTAATCTTTTAATATCATGGTTCAATACCTAAAATCTATATAATATTTAATTCTCTATTTACACAAAAAGGATCTTAATAGGAAAAAAATGAACAGACATAAAAGGCTAAAATGGTTTTTCATGTATATGGGGATATTTTTCATTGTTGTTATTATTGGAACTCTGATACACGAATTAGGGCATTATATTGTAGCAGTTATTTATGGAGTTCCTGCTCAAATATGTTATGCCTATACTTATTATTTTGGTCCTTTAACATCAGATCAAAGATTTACTTTTTTAATGGGTGGCCCGATAAGTTCTTGGTTAGTATCGATAATAGGTATCATTTTTATACTTTTTAAATATAGAAATATGCATAATGAACAGGAAGAGTCGATAGGAGTTGGTCAAATTATTTCAATTGTAGCGACTTCATTTAGCATACGATTTGTTTTTAATGCTCTATGGTATTTTGTTAATACAAGTATTCTTAGTATGCCGAGTGGGGCAGATGAAGTTATAATTGCCCGCGATTATTGGGAAATTAATCCTGATATCTTAATTTATGGAAGTGCGGTTATTGCTCTCATTTTTATTGTTGTAGCATTGTATTATATACCCCGTTTCCAGAGATATGTTATCTTAATTGGAGGTATAATTGGAGGTATATTAGGATATCTATTTTGGAACTATTGGGTTGGCCCAATCATTTTGCCTGTCCCTTAAATAGAATCAATGATTAAGGTTCAAATAATAGTAATTATTGTGGATTATATTTTCCTTTTCTTCTAATTTTTACCAAATAAGCTTTAAAAGAAGGATATTCTTTGAATATAGGAAGAAACGATGAAGATTTTTCAACATATATGTCTGATGAGCCAAGGAACTCTTGTAGCTTTAATTCTTTTTTCAGTAAACTCATTTTTTATAGTTATTTTAAGAAGAAATCAATAATACAAATTTAGAATTGCTTAAAATTAATAAATTTAGGTAATAATATTAATATTCTTACCAGATTATTTGTTCATTGTTACAGTTTTTACATAGAACAGATTCCCTTTTTTGTGGAAAATATGGAAAAATAGCACCACAATTTTTACATTCTAAATTATGTATTTCATCTTTACTATCTATAATTCCTTTTGAAATAAGATGAGTTTTGAGATCATTTGAAATTAGTGTCAAAAGTGAGATTAGAAGATAATGGTTCAATGAGGAGGCTATTATATCAATTTTATTTGATAAAACTTGCCCTATTACTAAGATATCTTCTTTAATTATTGATTCTGTTCCAAAATACCATAATATTTTCTTATTAAGATCTTTTGAGACCATTTGAAAATTTCTGGCAAAGAAAATTAGTTCTAAAATCTCAAAAAGGATTTCAGGATCTCTTTGATACTTAATTCCAATACCCATGCTTTTTATTACTTTTTTGATTCCAGGAGTTTGGGAAAATTGTCTTAGATAACTAGATGGTACCACCTTGGGTTCAATTATAATGTTGTCAAGTGTTATTTCTGTAGGTCTGCTATCAAGAACGCGTACAGTATCTTTATTATTTACATAAGTTATAATCGTTCTTATTTCCCCACTTTTATCTAGAGAATCTGGAGTGAAATGAAGATGAATTTGTTTATTACTTTTTTCATTTAATTCATCTAATTCGACATTAATTTGACTTATATTTTGCTGAGTCTTTATAGTTGGAACGTAAATTGTAGGGGGATACCATCTTGAAAATATAAAAAATTCGGGAAATTTGATTTTAATTTTTATCTCAGTAATTGGTGCTTGACTTTGATTATCAATGAAAATCGTGTATTGAAAGTGATTACCAAATGGTCTATAATCGGTTGCTAATTTGATTTTATCTTCTTGATCAACTTTTTCGAATGTGTATTTATCAATCTCCTTAGCACGTACATCCTCCTTAATTTTAAAAAAAACTATACCATGTGGTTTAAGAGAGCTTTCATCGATCTTTTTTTTCGCCATTTTATGATGTTACAATTATTAGTTTTTTGAATTTGAATTTGAAAATTCGGAACCTTGATAATTAATTAAATTGTATTTTGATTTATATTTTTTTATACCTTATATTAATTAATTATACGTGAATGTATTATGTTTGAAGAATTAGATGCTTTATGGCGTTCGCAAACAATTAAACCTTCTTTTGAATTAGCGCATGTTGTCTTAGCTCTTTTTATGTTTGAAGAAAATAAGGACGGAATTGGTAGATATCGGTTACAAAAAGAACTCTCAATTGGTTCTGGAACAGTAAAATCACTTATCAAAAAATTGAATGAGGATTTAAATTTTATAAAGGTTTTAACTTATGAAAATGTAATAAAGGGTCACATTCTCACTGAAACTGGCTTAGAATTTGTAAAAAAAATTAGGAAGAAATTTCCATTAATAGAAGCGGGAGATTCTTCGGTTTTAAAGGATATCATTATTAAATCAAAAGGAAAGAGTTCATTTTTTTGTTTCATAAAAAACGCAATCGATAAAGTAACTAATGGTATTGAGCAAAGAGATGCCGCAATCAAAATTGGAGGTGCTGGTGCAACATGTCTACTTTATAATGGTAAAGATTTGATTTTTCCATCTTCTTCCCTTTCTGAAAATAACCATGAACAAATGGGAGTCAATGATAATGTTTTTGAATATATTTCCTCTTTTATTCAAAATAAAGGATATCAGTTAAAAGAGAATGATGTAATAATTATAGGAATCGGTGATAATTTAGAAAATGCACGTTTAGGTGCGTTAAATGCTGCTTTAACCTTAATCTAGCATTGGAGGTTAGATATCTTATACTTGATGTATGAAAAGGATATTATTCTATTTATTGATAATAAAATTTTTGAAGAATTAAAACAATGTGTTCAGAAAGCTTCACCTAATGAAGCTTGTGGTTTAATTTTTGGCAAAATAGAGGAAAAAAAGAAACCCAAAAGTGAAAATGAGTATTCCTATTATTATAATGCTTATAGATTTGAGTGCATTGAATCCTCACACAAAAGTCCAGTTGCTTTCTTAATGGATGATTATGGGAAATTGATAGAACTCTCAAGATCTTATTCTAAAGATTTCAATTATCAGCTACTCAGTGTATTTCATTCTCATCCAGGTAGTACTTATCCAAGTGGCATGGATCTATCATATATAGAGGGTTATTATAAAAGCAACATAACTAAATTTAAACATTTAATTTGGACGATTATGAATGATGAAAGTAAAGAATTGAATGGATTTATCTTCATTTTTAATGAACTTAAACAAATTTCAATCCAAATTAGAAAGAATTAATTTTGTATATTTAATAGTTATTCGATTTGTTTGAAACCATCTTTATCAATAGTACAAATCTGAAGTTCAGACCCTGAAGCAGCATCTCGTTCTTTTGCGCTGGTTATTGCAGTTTTTATAAGATCAATACCTTTAGCCCTTGTTAAATTAGGTTTCCATTCAGCTTCCAATACACCTAACACGAAGGGAGAACCACTACCAAAAGATATATATTCATTTTCTTCATATAAAGTGCCCAGCAAGTCGATTCCGTAGAGTTTACCAGATTTTTCTTTCAGTGAATAGCCACCTACTATCATCATCGATAAAAAGTACGTTCTACCCGAAAAGAGGATATTACGGCAGATACTAGCTATATATTTTGGCTCCGGGACTTTCTCTTCTTCAACTTCTTTCAACTTTGATAAAGCTCGTAGCTGGTTTACAACATATTGACAATCTGCCACACCACCCGCTATCGTAGCAGCAGTAAATTTATTAATTTCAAATAACTTCTGAGCTTGTTTAGAGGCGATAAAATAACCTCCCGTAGCTCGACTTTCAGTGCCTACCACGACACCATCTTTTAATATAATACCAGCAGTTGTTGTACCCGTTTGAAGTATCTTATCAATCTGTTCTTGATCTAATTGCTTAAGATTATTGTTATTTTCCATCATTTTGCGGTAATTAGATTCTTTTATCAAATATAGCTAAATTAATATTATATATTAAATAAAAATTATGACTATATTTACTTTGCTTTAATAAATCATAATTAAGGGGAATTTTAAAAAAATTTTAAAGAAATACTTCCTTATCATACCTATTAATTTGGATTTAATTTGGTAGATTATGGCACGCAGTCAATGGAGAAGTAAAAGAAGATATACCGGAAAAAAATATAAGTACTTCAGAAAGAAACGAAAGAGAGAACTTGAAGGGCCTACTCTTGATACAGAAATAGGACCAGAAAAGAAGAAAAAAAAAAGAACGTTAGGGGGAAACTCTAAGCTTAAATTGTTTGCCACACAGTTCATTAATGTTACTGACCCAGGCACTAACAAAACTAAAAAAGTTAGAATATTGGGTTTTGAAGAAAATATTGCCTCAAAAGATTTAAATAGAAGGCATGTGCTAACAAAAGGAGCTGTTGTTGAAACAGAATTGGGAAATGTGAGAATCACCAGCCGTCCTGGTCAACATGGAGTTCTTAATGGAGTTTTGGTCTAAATTTAACCTTATTCTTGAATTTTGATATTCTTTACATTAGCTTTTTTACCTTCAATTATTTCAGTATTATTACTTCCACAATTAGAGCATTTAAATAATTGAAGTCCAGTAAGTTGTGATTCTCGAGACAAAGAAACTTCTGAAATATTATTGCAATCCCGACATTTAATTTTTCCAGGAGTTATTTTGATATTTAATGTTGCACCTTCTGCAATTGATCCTTTAGTAGCCATTTCAAAAGATCGTTGAAGTAATTCAGGGACTATAAGGGTTAATTCTCCAATCTCTAGAATTACTTCTGTAATTTTTTTAGCATTATATTTGAGTGCTGTAGCTTCAGCTACTTTGAATATATTATAGGCAAAAGCAAACTCATGCATATTAGGAAATTTAGGATTTTGATTGTAATTTTCTTATTTCTTTAGCAAGTTCAAGGTTTACCTTACTTTTTTTCTTCCCTTTCGTGTCTATTATAACTCTTCCAGGATCTTCCCACCATGATCTAGGGTATTTATAACCTCTTTCGATTTCAGCTTGATAACCCAAATTTTTAGCAGCTTTTACAATTTCTTCGAGATTAACCTTATCTAAAGCAAATTTCTTTGGAATTCTTCTACCATTACTTCGACTTCTTTTCGCGTCAAAATATTGTGGCCAAAAAATTAAAAAAGGTTTTCTAGCTCTCATTCGGTTAATAAACAAATTAGTTTTTGATGAGAATAATAAGAAGTAAAACTTTTTAAGAAATTTAAAAATTATTGGTTTAAGATATAAGGATGAGTAAGAAAAAAATTTTAATTAGCAGTTTTCACTATTCTTTACATACTTAACTGAATAAGTCTCTTCATTTTCAGAGATAATTTATGAAATATTTGGATAGAAAAGCCTGTTCTGTAAAGGGAGGGTAGTCTAGATTGGTATGATACTTGGCTGGGGGCCAAGTGGTCGGGGGTTCAAATCCCCCCTCTCCCATTTATTAATCTACTGTTTTTTATTTTGTTAAAATTTATAAGTGCATCTAATCTATTTTTTGATTAAACTACATAAAAAAATGAAGTTGAGTTAAAAATGCCATGGAGTAAGTTACAAGAATCTGATATTTTTATGCGAATTGTAGCAATTGCTGGAGGCATTATTGCCCTAATAGAGTCGTTATTGCATTTATTAAACTTTTTCGAGTTTTGGACTTTTGGGTGGATTATTGAAGTAATTGCAATCGTCCTCGCAATTCTTCCGATCTTATTAGGAATAAAACCAATTCATTATACCCCTACGTTTCTAGGTGCTATTGGTCTTTTCTTAATAATCTTTTCAGTATTTATTGGTGGGATAGTTGTATTACTGGCAGCAATTATTGGAGCTATAACTTAATTCTTTAAAATTTCTCTCCTTTTTTTTTAAATTATTTAAATTTATCATCCAAGATCCGGCACTTTATCAGTTAAGTTATAAAAATAAACACACTAATCTGCTTTTTAAATAATGCTAATTTAATATATCAAACTAATGACCTTACAATTTTTGAAATAATTTTGTATGTTCTAATATGAAGTTTCAAATATTAGGAAGGACCAACCTAAAAGTTAGTGAAATAGGCTTAGGAACTGAGTATTTATTAGGCCAATCAAAAAAAGTAGTTATGTCTGTATTACAGGAAGCCATTAAAAACGGAATTAATTATTTTGATATTGTTTTTAACGTTTCTGAATACATTGATAAAATCTCTTCTGCAATCAGGGATTATAGAGATGAAATAATACTCACTTCTCATTTAGGATCTGTGGAAGAACATGGTAAAGTGCGAAGAACACGTAATATTAAGGATTGTGAAGAGACTTTTTCGAAAAATCTCACTAAATTTGGTAGGGGTTACATTGACATCGTTAACTTACAATATGTTAAAGAAAAAGAATATGAATCGATAATAAAACCAGGAGGATTGCTGGATTTAGCAAAAAAGTTGCAAAGAGAAGGTAAAGCAAAATTTATAGGGATAAGTACTCATGATACTTCTATTGGTCAAAAAGCAATAAAAAGTGGAGATTTTGACATGATAATGAATCAGATAAACATAATAAGTCATAAGATTAAGGAGAGAGAAAATTTTCTGAATATATGCAAAAAAGAAAATATAGGGGTTGTAGCTATTAAACCATTTGCTGGAGGCAAACTATTACAAAAAAATCGAACTGTTTCTATTGCTAAATATCAATCAGGAGGTATTAGTGTAAAAAAAAAGATACCGTTAGATATATCTCCAATTAAATGTTTAAGTTATACACTTTCTCAGACTGGAGTTTCAACAACTGTGCCCGGAGTGAAAAATACTCAAGAATTAAATGAAATTCTTGCTTATGAAAATGCTTCAGATGAAGAAAAGGATTATAGTGCTCTCATTAAGGAGTTTGAAAGTAATAATTGACGGGATTCATGATTAGGAATGAAAAGATGATCTATTTGTTTAATGCAAGTGCTAAAACTAAAGCACCATAGAATTCAGAATGATCTCCTACTCGAGAAGTATCAATAATGGTTTTACCAACTTCCATGTAAATAGCACCATATGCTTTACCACCACCTAAATGTACTAATGTGCGATAGATTAAATTCCCTGAAATTCCGTCAGGTGCGATAATTAAATTCGAATTATTTTCAACAGCATTTTCTATTAATATTTCATCATGTGAAATCTCTAAATTAGGGTATTCCTCCTTCATTAATTTAATAATTTTATCTGCATCTTGTATTGTTTGGTTAACTGTAAGATCTCTTCCGATATCACCTAATCTTCCTCCACTTAAAATGCTAACTCTTGGAATAATCTCAATTTTGTGTAATTCTTTAAGAGCGGATTTTATAAAGCTAATTTTATTTTCTAGATTATTACATTCATCAATACCAACTGGACCGTAGAAGAATTGATCTTTATAAGCTGTTTCTAATAGTGCAAGTCTTTTGATCGATGTAATGTTAAAGTTCCGCTTAATATTTTTTAAAAATTTACTTGAATTTAATGATCCTCTGACAACAGCTTGTATAGTGTTTTTTTTTAAACATTGAATAATGTATCTTTCAGGATCCTGACACTTAATAAACTCTACTTTTGAATTTATAATATGGTCCAGTGTTTGTGGAAGAATACTATTAAGAATCTCCTTTTTACTAAAAAACCAAAGGGTAGACTTGAATTTTTTTAAAAAATCCAAACTCGCTGTAAATATTTTCTGAGTATGGAGTTCAGAATCTCCTAATCCTATTCCAATATTAATTGGTGTCTTTGCTTTAGCTTGTAATTCATATTTTTGAAATATTTTCATCCTAAACGGTTTTTTACTTTTAGAAAGCATATGTAAAAAAATAGATTAAAATTATTGTTAATGCGTTATAGACGCCATGAGTTATTGTAACTGTTATTAAATTTTCATTCCTCCAATAATAGATTAAACCTAAAAATAATGATAGTATCAAATAAGGGATAAATGATAGAAGAAATGAAATAAGAATTAGGATTGGAGCATCTAAAAACAGAAGAACTATTCCCAATACATGGATCATCGCAAAAATGAATGCTGTTATCATTATTCCTCCAAGATTTCCTAGGCTCCGCATTAATCCTTTTTGCATAAATCCTCTAAATAATATTTCTTCAGATGTCCCTACAATGAATATCATTACTAAAGATAAGATAATTAAACTAACAATATCACCTTCGGGGATGTTTATTCCAACCTCACCAGTAGCATTACTGAGATCATTTATAATCTCAACTCCAAAGAAAAACTCTAGAGTTATTTCAGTTAAAAATGAAACACCATAAGCTAAAAAATATCCAGCAAAAGCAAGGCCAAATCCTAATAAAATTTCTTTAATTAATCCTCTTTTATTAAATCCTTTTAATGTAAATCCCAATAATCCTAATCTATTTTTTAAAGAGGGATTAGTGAGATATTTCCCTACATATAACACTGGAACTATTATAAATATTAATTCAAAAAATGTACTAAAAATAACAAAAGATGGATTTGATAAAAAATCCTGTAAAACCTCTAAATTGAAAGAAAAAAAAATCATTACTAAAAGTATTCCAGTAGTAATTAATTCCATTAAAAGAAAGGCACCTAAAGAAATCCCAATGGATGGCATTGTCCCCCATAATTCATAATTTTTTGTATTGAGTAAATTAACATCAGAAATTTTATTCAACTCATAAGAAACTGAAGATACATAAGATTGGGGATATTCACTTGCCTGAATATTAGGATTAATATTCAAGTTTGGGTTTAGTTGTTTATGCTTTTTGATATAATCAAGATCTACCCCACAATTAGTGCAAAATTTCAACTTCTGTTCTTTTGGGATTTTTTTACCACATATAGGACAAAAAGACCACAATTTATCATTAATTTCTTTTCTTTTTTTTAAATTAGAGAAGTTTTGCTCTTGATTCGAATCTTGAAATTCTTTATCTGTCATTATCAATTTGCAGAAAGATATTTAATTACTAAAAGCTTTATATTTCAAATTAAAATTTGTTAAAATAAGTTTATTAAATTGACTTTTAAACTCCAATTCTCATAAATTTAAAAATCCTTGTAATTTCAATATCACTTTGAAATAATCCTGATTTTGACATTTGATAATAATTGTATTTGGCAAGTTGATCATCCCTTTCAACTTCTAATTCAAGTTTTATAGAAGGCATCCAAAATGTTTTATTAATATGTTGGTATTCAACCATCACCATGTAAAGGAAGCTCCCAATTTTTTTCGGTGTTATTTTTGTTTTGATTTTTGTCATTTCATTTGCTTTTAACTTTTTAATATTTGTGTACTCTAATTTAGATTGAAAGGAATCAGACATAAAAAAATAAATCTTTATATCTTTAATTTCACTCGAGTTAGGATTTTCAATTGTGACTGTGACCACTTCTGGGTGATTTAGCTTTAGTTTTTCATTTTGTACTTTGAGATCTATGAAAAGAGGGTAAGGTATAACTTTTTCATCTAAATTAAAACTTAAATTAATGAGTTTTTGAAGTTTAGGCTTTAATTTTAATTTAAATTGAATTTTTTGTTCTTCTACAGAAAGGATATGTTTACTTCTTGATTCTTCAAACTTCTGAATCATATGATTGATATATTTTATAATATACTTGTCAAATTCTGAATGTTTACTTGATATCAATGAAATTAATCTCTTGTAATACTCTGCTTCAAGATCTCGAAGTAATGGCTTCCCGAAAATGTTTTTGACAAAATTTTTTAAAAGATCATCTAATTGGATTAAAATATTATATTCAATTTCAAATTTCTCGATAATTTTTCCATTCAACTTATCATCTTGCATAATATCACTTATTGAATTCAATGCCTCAGCAGTTTCAGAGTTATAGGCTTCAAGAGCCTTAATTATCATAGTTTCTAATAGATCATTGAATTTTTGAACATTTTTGTTTTTATAATTGATGAATTCTGAACGATAAGATTCTAAATATTTAACAAGTTTTCCAGAATGAAGTTTTAAGAGGCTTCTTTGATATCTTTGATATCTTTCAGTGACATTTTCAAGCCAATTTCTAACAATATTTAGCTTTTCCATTTTTTCTGCAGTATTAAATATAAGATTCTCTTCTAAATCGTCAGGAGATAATAAAGGACAATCAATTTTTACTTTCTCTAATACAACAGCTGTATCTCGTTCCAATTGATATATATTGTCAATTTGAGTGAAAAGATTATATTTCCGAAAATCGTCTGCTTTAATTTTAATTAGCTTTTCTAGTAAATCTTCTAACATATCGGAGTAAAATTTAGGATTTTTATTTAGTATCCCTCTTAATATTGCAGCAAATTCCGATAAAATAACATAAATCTCTTTTTCCTTATATATATTTGTACGAGTATTATCCAATTTAATGATATTACAAAAATCTACAATATTTTTATAATTATTCTCAACAAGTTGATAGTATTTCGCACAATTCTCAAGAGATAATGAATTTTTTGCCAAATAACTATAATATAATGCCACTAATGATTTATTGATAATATATGAATAATTTTTGAATTCTTCGTATTTTTTTCTATTTTTTTTATCTTTTATATGAGGTAAAATGAATTCCTCAACAATTATCTCAAAATTACCAGCAGCACGAATCGAATGAAATAATTTTAAAGGGTCAATACTTATCTTATCTAATTTAGTAATTATTAAATGCCTATATTCATCAAAATCAGATTTAAGATTATAGAAAAAAGTGTTAATTAGAGATATTCTTCTCTCGAGTTCTTGAATTTTAACTGCTTTTTCGGTTTTTGATAATTTAAGATTTAATATTTCTGCTAAATAATATTTAAAAGAATAAATAGATTCCATATATAAAGTTTTTGCCCCACAATAAGGACACTGGGTTACAGAGCCTTTTACAATAGCCAAACCAGAGCCACATTTTTTACAGGGCAAATACCGCATGAAATCTAATGTCCCCACTAAAATTATTTTATAATTCTTCTTATACAGATCAAATTACTTATTCTTTATTAAAATTTTATCCTCTAGGTCTATGTTATCACAATATTTTGATGTGTTTATTTGAAACTTATTTGTCCCTAAATTTAAGAAAATAATTCAATAAAAATTTATCTTTATTTATTATAAGTCTGATAATTTAATGAGTAAAATAACAATAGAGATGATCAGCTTCACACTTTATAGGATTGACAAATCCAAACCGCTCAAATTGAATAGTCTGGTTCATAGGGATTTTTAAAAGATTTATTTCTCCTTTACCTTTAGATAACTTCCCATTAGGATTCAAAATTGAAACATTGACATTTTCTTCTTTTGGTACCCATTGAATAATTGAGAATTCTCGATCTAATTCCTTACTATGATAGGAAGCATGAACTGTATTTTTATTTAAATTAATGGATGTAACCTCAATATTAATTAAATCTTTTAACCGGATAACCTGATCTTTTTTAAGATTTTTCACATCCGATAATGCAATTAATAATTCTAATTGGTTATTTTTTATAGTACATTTTATACTTCTTTTTCCCTTTTTCGGTTGATTTGGATTTAACAACGGCTCTGAAATATATTCTTTTTCAGGAATGTTATCAATAGTTAGTATTATTGGATTTTCAACGTAAAAATATCTATTGGAGATCTCATCTATAATATCTTGATTTTTTGAATACAGCCAATTAACAGAAAAATTTATTCCTGATTGGGACATACCCAATTCTAACAATGTTTGTCTTAGCGCTTCCGGTTTAATTCCACGTTTTTTTAGAGATTGTAAACTCCAAGTTCTAGGATCTTCCCATCCTTCATATTTTCCTCTCTGAATATTGTTTCTTGAGTCTGTTTTACTTAACTTCATATCTGAAAAATTTAATCTTCCATAATATAATAACTCCGCTTTTTTCCAACCAAAATGATCCCATATGAATTCTTCTATAATCCCTTCTTTAACTAAATCTATTCCTCTCAATATATGCGTCGCACCTATTAAATAGTCGTCAATTGCCCAAGAATATTCTAACATTGGCCATACAATGTATTTAGTCCCAACTCGAGGATGTTCTGCTTCGGAGATTCGCATTATAATTTGATCTCTTAAAGCTGGATCTTTTTGATCCATTCCGGTTTTTAATCTAACTACAACTTCACCTTCAGAATACTTTTTATTAAGCATACCGTTCCATTCTTCTAAGTTTTTTTCAATTGTTTGATTCCTATGAGGGCAACTTTTCTTTTGTTTCTTATATTTTTCTCGAAATTCAGCAGCAGAACAAAAACAGACATATGCAATATTATCTCTAATTAATTTCTCGCAATATTTATAAAAAATTTCTAACCTATCACTTTTATAGTATATATTGCTATACTTCACACCTAACCATTCTAAACCATCTTTTATTAACTCATAAGCCTCTGGTAAGACAAATTTAGCTTTAGGACTTTCTCTCAATGATTTAGGACTCCCAATCGTATCATCATAAAAAAGAATGAGTTTACCATTATATCTTTTAACATATTCATCGTTTAACACAATCATTCTAGCATTTCCTATGTGTAAAGCACCACTTGGATAAGGAGCCAGACGCATAACAATTTTTTCAAATTTAGAAATATTAGGTAGTTCTGGTAGTTGCTTCTTTTCTTCTGATTTTTCCTTTATATCCAAAGCATGAGGATCTAATTGTAATAACTTCTTTTTTTGTTCCTCAATATTTATTTTTAAAATCTCATCTATAACTTGATCTAGTAATGAAATTACGATTTTGGTTTTATCTCTTAAATCAGGCCTAGCAGCCATAATTTTTCTCATTATAGCCTTTTTATTTGGTTTCCCACCAAACTCTACTGCATTTTTCAATCCATAATACCAAATGATTTGTTTAATATCTTCTTCAGACATGTGGAGTATTCACCTAATATTGGTAACTCTAAAAATATTAAGTATAAAATTTAATGAACTCAAATTTATAATTTAGAAAGGTTTTGAATGATTTCATTAGTCTCTTTCATTATTCGTTCGATTAATTCTTTAACAGTTGGTATATCATTAATAAGACCTACACCTTGACCAACAGAGACTACACCAACTTCTAAATCACCTTCTTCATACATCATCTTTGATTTAGCCCCAGCGGCAGCATTAAAAATTTCCATTTGGTTACTTTTTGATGTTTCTAATTCGATAACTTTCTGTGCTGCTTGATTATTCCATACTCGATGAGTAGCATTCAATGATCGCATAATAATCATAGTATCATAGATTGAAGCATTTAAAAGAGCTTGTTTTAAATTATCATGTATGGGACATTCCTGAGTGACTAAAAGACGAGTCCCTATTAATGCAGCTTCTGCACCTAATGCTAACACCGCAGCTACGCCTCTACCATCCGAGATACCACCTCCCGCTACAACAGGTATGTCTAAAGCATCAATTGTTGCAGGTGTCAATACTAATGTTCCAATATCATAACGTCCTGTAGCACCTCCATTTTCCCAGCCAACTACTTCTACAATATCAGCACCTAATGAAGCTGCCTTTATTGCATATCGTGTTCCAGCACATTTATGAATCCAAGTGACTCCATATTCCTTAAATAGTGGGATATATTTATCGGGAGCTTGATGACCAGAAGTCTCAATGATTTTTATTCCCTCATCTAACATTACTTTTACGTGATCAATCTGTTTGATTGGCTTTAACATAGGAAATAAATTTACGTTTACTGCGACTGGCTTATCCGTTAAGGATTTAAGCTCTATAAGCGCTTCTCTTAAATCTTCAGGTGTTCTAAACATCACAGAAGCCATAATTCCAAGGGCACCTGAATTTGAACAAGCCGCGGCAAATGAAGGATAACTAATATTCATCATATTTCCACAGAAAATTGGATATTTTATTCCCAACATTTCTGTTACTTTTGTTTTTAACATAGACTTTACACTTTTTTTGAATAATGCTTAAAGAATTTAATATAATTAATAGAACTATTATTATAAAAAATTTAAAATTTCATTTTATTCGTTTTAGCATTTTTCTCAAATAGATTTATAATATCCTTGAGAGTAATCTCTGTCAGGTCCTTAATAATTAATTGAGCATCACTAAGTTCTTTTTTATTATGTGTAGTTGTAATTGCTATTGAAATCATTCCTGCTCTCTTAGCAGCTTCAATTCCAACTGGAGCATCTTCAATTACCATACAACTTTTTGGATTGATATTTAAAATGTTCGCAACTTTTAGAAATACATCTGGTTCAGGCTTGCCTTTCTCAATATCTGCTGCCGTAATAATTAGGTCAAAAAAAGGTTTGATTTTTAGCTGGGATAATAGTAATTCAACATTTTCAGGTGGTCCACTAGAACCTATAGCCAATTTGAAGCCTTCCAATTTTAATTCTTTTATTATTCTTATTACACCAGGCAAAGGCATTAATTTTTCTATTATCATTTCCCTATAATACTGCTCTTTAAGATTTGCCCATTTTTCAACAAGATCTTCATCCGCTTTTGGACCTACTAATTTACGGGTAATTGTGGGTGACTGTTGGCCAAAAGTATCTTCAAACATTTCTCTTGTAAAATTCACGCCAATTTCTGCTGCTAACTTAGCCCAACTTTCAAAATGGATAGGTCCAGTATCTGCTAGAACACCATCCATGTCAAAAATAATACAGTAATTACTAAACATAATTTTAACTACAAAGAACAATTTGGTAATTATTATAGAGAATTGATAATTATTAAGAATTACATAAAGGATATCAATGGCCCGGTAGTCTAGTAAATTTCAGGAGATTATACTGAGATTTAGAGTGGATAGGGCGCTGGCTTGCGGAGCCAGATTTACAAAGCGATTTACGCTTTTTATTGGAGATCGAGGGTTCAAATCCCCCCCGGGCCACTTTCTTTTAAAAGCCTTGCTTATTAGTTAATTTACTCAATAATTTCTAAGATTTCTGAGATGTTACTAATTTTTCTTATATTCGAAATATTTATTTCTTTTTCAAAAGGAAATTTATATTTTCTTTCTAATAACACTGAATTTATATTAGCTCTCTGGGCTCCAATTATATCAGCATATTCATCTCCACACATTATCACAGATTTAATATCATCTTTCAATCCCATCTGTTCGATAGTGTAGAGAAATATATTAGGGTCTGGTTTTCTTTTTCCATATTTAGCAGAAGTTAGGATATAATTAAAAAATTTAGCTAGGCTATGTTTTTTTAACATATTTTCGATGGTTTGGTGATTTGGATGATTAGAAATTAGAGCAATTTTGATATTTTTTTTTGCTAATAATTCTAGAGTTTCCTTTGTTTTTTCAAAAGGCTCCCACTCATCCTCTTCGCAGGAATGGTAAATTTCAGCTAATTGATTATATGTTATCTCATTTATATTATCAATATCATTTAAAATGTTTTCTTCCCTTAGTGATTCCAAAACATTTTGAAATATCACTGATGTTGGAAATTCAATTTTAGTTTTTATACTTTTTTTAAAAAAATGTTGTCTTTGTTTAGCAAATCTCTTAACAAAAGATTCATTCGATAATTCTTCACTCCAAACTCCCTTTGCTTTTAGAATATTAATAGATTTCAATAATCCTTTTTTAAAACATTCATAATATCTTTCAACTGAAGGATTATCAAAATAAAATAGTGTAAAGCCAAAATCAAATATAACGCCTTTTATCCTCATACTGTTAATAATTATAAAAAATAATTCTAAATTTTAATTTATCCAAAATAGAATATAATCGCATCTAAGAATTTACTGTTAAATAATTAATAATAAACAAAATATTAGTATTTATATTTAATATTAATGAGTAGTAAGATGTCTATCGATAAATGGCTTAATGATGAGCTTTCGAAAGAAGAAAGAATTAAAAGGGAGAAAGCTTTTAAGCAACTCTCAAAAGATGAAATTCAGGAGCTAAAAAAGAAGACGATACGAGATATGGTTGAAAAACAAATTGAAAAAACGAGTGAAGATTCTGAAAGAGACAAATTTTTGCGGCAAATAATGGAATTTAAAGACTGGTTAAACCAGAGAACTTATTTAAAAGGTGATTTGGAAAAAATTGAAATGTGGATAAAAAATTTAAATTCAATCATAATAATATCAACCGAACAGAGGGAAAAATCAACACTTTTCAATGAGAAGAAGCAATTAATTCAAAAATATAAAGAAATTCCACCTAAATTCCTAGATGAGAAAATAAGAGTTGCTATTAACAAATTAATACATGGTATGAATAGGACAAGTTCAGATAACTATTATATAAGGAAATTGAAAAATATATTAAAAGAAAAACTTAGGGAAGCGGAATATTATGAAATTTTAGATAAATTAATTAAGATATTATGAAATTAAAAAGAAAATTCAAAATACTTTTTATTTTATCGAGTTTTATAATTTTTATATTAAAAATTAGACATCATTAAAGTTAAAAGAATGATTCTTATTTGCCCAATAGCCGGTGTGGGTAAGAGACTCCAGCCATTCACATATTCTAAACCAAAAGCTTTCTTAAAGATAGCAGGAAAAAGGTTAATAGATCATATTCTTATAAAGTTAAAAAATTCATTCCCAAAAGGAACAAATATATGTTTTATCGTTGGTTATAAAAAAAGGCAAATAACAGAATATCTTAAGAAAAATCATTCAGATTATTTTGATCTCCATTTTAAAGAACAGAGACCATTGGGATATGAAGCAGATACCCCTTTCTTTAGTGGACTTGGAGATGCAATTTTATTAGCTAAAGATCTTGCTCAAAATGACGATTGTTTCGTTTTTCTGAGTGATAGACTTCCCATTGAGGATTATTCACAAATTTTATTAAATTTTCATCAAGATATATGCGATGGTGTGATCAACGTTAAGCAAGTGGATAATCCCCAATATTATGGTGTGATTGAATTAAATGGAACAGGAAGCGTTAAAAATATTGTTGAGAAACCAAAAAAACCTAAATCTAATTTTGCGGTATCAGGTGCTTACTTGTTCGGAATGAGTATGACACCACGTTTATTTGAATTATTAGAAGAACAGAGCAAAATTCCACTAGAAAATGGGCAAGAACATACTATTACATCAGTCATTCAACAATTAATTGAAGAAGGATTTAAGTTAAAAATCAATGAAATGACAAAAGATATTTTAGATTTTGGACGCCCTGAAAGTTTAATTGCTGGTAATCGTCTATTATTAGAAGAAGTAAAAATTCATGATCCAACATATGAGAAATTATTTCATTCTGGTAATATAACCGATTCAAAAATCGTTCCTCCTGTTTATATTGGTGATAATTGTAAGATTTTTGATTCTGTTTTAGGTCCAAATCTATCTATTGGAGATAATGTAGTTTTAGAGAAATGTATCTTATCTGAATCAGTGATTGGTGATGGAGCTAACTTGAAAAAAATAATATCTTCTGAAAGTATTGTAGGAGATTTTACAATTTTAGAGGATTTAATTAAGAAGAGTATTACAATTGGAGACTCGTCATATATCACAACATCGAATATGAAATCCTATTAAATATGAAAAAAATTTAGTAAATTGGTTATTAATTAAATTTTGGTCTTTTTTCTTGCCAAGGTGCAATTTCTTCAAAAGCTTGAGATACTTGTAAAACAAGTAAATCATTGAATCTATTTCCTACAATCTGCATTCCTATTGGTAACCCCTCATTAGTCCACCCGCAAGGAATAGATGATGCTGGATGACCCGTAAAGTTGAATGGAAAAGTAAATGGCATCCATGCAGTGGGGGATACATTTTTTCCATTAATTTTTGGTGGATACATTATTCCTAATTCAAAAGGCGGAATAGCTATTGTAGGGGTTATCAAGATATCATAATTTTTAAAATATTCATAAAAGGTTTCATAAAGTTTAGTACGTTGGCTCATAGCTCTCATTACGTCAAAACTAGTATATCCAAAACCCGCGTCCACCATTTTAATCAATTCAGGATCAATTTTATCTCGCCAATCCTTTAATTTTGATTTTAAATCAAATGCGTAATCAGCAGTATAGAAGGTGTAAAATGCCGTATTTGGTTTTTTGATTTTCAATTTCACATTCTCAACACTCCATCCTAGTTTTTCAAATTTTTCACTAGAATTAATAATGCTTTTCTCAATATCAGGGTCAATAATTTTTGCATATCCTAAGTCTAAACTATAACCAATTTTTAATTTATCAGGTTTGTTTGAAATATTATCCAAATAGCTAGTTTTATCGTCTGGTAAGCTATATCTATCTCCATCATGAGGTCCTTTCATTGCGTCTAACATTAAAGCGGCATCCTTTACATATCGAACTAGAGGTCCTACATGAACATAAGATTCAGCATGTAATTCTATTCTAGGAAATACTGGAACTCTTCCCAAACTTGGCTTGTGCCCAAAAATCCCACAACAAGCAGCAGGAATTCTAACTGACCCTCCTCCGTCGTTTCCTAAAGCTAGCGGCCCTAATCCAGAAGCTACTGCTGCTGCTCCCCCTCCTGATGACCCCCCTGGTATTCGATCAGTATTCCATGGGTTTCGAGATTTGCCAAATACGAAATTATGAGTAACCCCGGCATACCCAAATTCCGGAGTGTTAGTTTTTCCTAGAATAACAATTCCTGCTGTTTTTAAACGTTTTACTACAACTTCATCATCTTCAGGAATATTATGTTCATAAATCATACTTCCAAAAGTAGTTCTAATCCCTTTAGTTAAAAATAAATCCTTGATAGAGGTTGGAATACCATGTAATAATCCCAATTTTTCACCATTTTTAACTGCCTGATCTGCTTTTTGCGCCATTTCTCTAGCTAAGTCAAATGTTGGAGTACAGTATGCGTTAATTATTGGATTGATTTTTTCAATTCTTTCAATTATGGTTTCAGTAATTTCTTGCGAAGTTAATTCTTGTTGCATTATCGCATCCTTCATATCACAAGCAGACATAAAACTAATATCTTCTTTGTTCATTTTCAAATCTCATTGTATTTTTTTCAATAGAAATTAATTTGATTTAAGGTAATATAAAAATTGCTTTACAGAAAAGTAAAAAGATGGGTTAAACTCTCATATTTCAAAATTTAAAATCCCTTTGCCACTTCTGGTAACCTAATTTAAGAAGTTTTAATCGCGGTTTATTTATTTGGCTATCTACTTGTATTTTAGAATGAGGGTTATACATAAGTTCGCGATAATGAGCATAATATTCATCTGCATTTGGATTTTTATTAATTAAACTTAAAATTGCATTTTCAGTAAAATAGAGAATTAAATCAGGTTTAATTCCTGGATTCTTCTTAACCATTTCTAGGGTTTTTTTATCCTTTTTATATAAATAATAGATTAATTTAGGATTCTTATCACTTAAAGAATTTTGTGCAATGTAATATTCCCAACAGGCATTTACATTCAGATGTCTCATTAAATCTAAATTATGAGGAAAATAAGATTTTAGTTTCCTATAGAGGTCTTCAGAATCCATCGTTATAATAGCTATTTTATTTTATCTAAATTTAATGGAGTACCATCGTAGATATATTTACCATACACTAATTCTTGAGGATAATATTTACAACCTGCGGGATAAGCGGAATCTTTAATTCCTCCGAGAGAAACTGTAATATCAACTAACATTGGTCTTGCGTTTATATAAATATTTGCAGCTTCCAATTGGTTCTTAAAGATCTCGATATTTTTCAAATTTGAAGTATAAACTACAGCTCTCATACCATAATTGCTTGCATTTGCTAATCTTATTGCATCTTTCATGTCATTAGCTTTAGTTATGGACCGAACAGGTCCAAATGCCTCTTCTCGCCACAAAAATGGAGCTTTAGTTAAATCTGCACATAATTCAGGCTTGATTTCTATTAAAGTTGGTTTATAAAACAACCCATAATCTTCACCAGTGTCAACCTTTTCATCACCTGTATAAATTTTTGCACCATATTTTTTTGCGTCAGCCACCATTACCTCCATCATCATTAAAATTTTCCTACTTCCTAATGGACCGATGTCCACATCGGGATCAGTGGGGTCTCCATATTTTAAACCTTCGATTTCTTTTATAAGACATTCCACATATTCATCATATATATCTTTATGTACGATAATTCTTTTCATCGAGAAACATTGTTGCCCAGAATTTGTATAACTAGCCATTGCATTCCATTTAGCTACTTGTTTCAAATTAATATCATTCATAACTATTCCTGCATCATTTCCTGCACATTCAAAAAAGAAGTGCTTAAATGGCTGAGTGTACATAGGAACACCCATTGATTTATCTACGGTTTTTTTCAAGAACCTACCATAGCGAACTAAAATATCTTTTGCTGTATGAGAGGCTGTAATCGTCATTATTGTTTTAATTAAAGGAGATTTGAGGAATTCATCCACCGCCCATTCTCCAGGAGCAATCACTAAATCTAAAGAGCTTAAAGCAGGTAATTCCATTTCTTCCATCATAGAATACGCTTCTAACATAGTTAATGGACATGCTGTAGAGGGTTTAACAATAGCTCCATTACCAACTAAATAGTTTGCACCTAGTTGGTAGAGGGGTAGACTTATTGGAGTATTGCGAGGTGAAATGCATGCTGCTAGACCATGAGGAATATATCTTATCCTGACAAGTTTTTCTCCTTCTACACTAGTTAAGGTTTTTTCCTCAAC
>JBHLNW010000058.1:0-21984 GCA_048941185.1 Promethearchaeota archaeon | reverse complement strand
AGCTTTATTAGGATTAACCTTACCACCAATGGGGCAAAATTTATTTGAATATCTAAGGGTTATATCTAACGTTTTAGGGTTATCAGAAAGAGTTTGTATCTTAGTTTTAGCATTAAAGACAGCGTATATTTTTTTAAGACTACTTTCAACTCCTGAGAAACCTCTCTCTTTCAACATTTTACCTAATCTTGCCCCTAAACTAGTAGAAATTGATTTAGGGAGATTTTCTCCTCCGACATCAATCATTTGATAAATAAAATTTTGAAAAAATTTTAACGCATCACGGTTTTTCGAAATCTTCATAGATATTTCCATATTATTAAAAAAAATATTAAATAAATCTCCATTTTGAACTATTTAATTTTTATTATAGTTATTATTTATTTAATAATAAATAAGGGAAGGGTTTCCCATTCAAGATAATTTGAATTATTTCTAGATATTTTGTCGATTAGAAATTGGAAAAAGTTGCTTAAGTTAATCTATACCTTTTTTTTTATCAACTTTTAAGATGTAGTGGCATATTCTTTGGTTATTGAGCGGAATACAATTTAAAATATCTTCTCCGAAAACGAGATGTGGAAAAAGCTCATTTAGGAATCCTCGCATATAGGGAATACAAATATTTTCTTGAAAAATTGAAGCTCGAGATGGACTGTTTGAACCTCCAATTGGACAAAATTTTTTAGAAAATTTTACTGTTACTTCATAATTATTATCATTTAGTTGTTTTATCACTGGTTTTGCATTCAATGCAACATAAATTTGTTTTAATGCAGTCCCAATATCCAGAGTTAAACCTCTCTCTTTATATATTTTTCCTAATTTTGCTCCTGATTTACTAGAAATGGCTTTTGGTAAATTATTTCCGCCAATATCGATCATTTCTTTTATGTAAGCTTGAAAAAATTTTAAAGCATCCCTTATGTTAATAGCACCTCAAATCAACATTTAATACTATATTACAAGGAAAAGGCAAAAATCTAAGTATATAAATTTATCCATTAATGTCCAAGTTGTAATAGGAAAAAAAGGAATACTCCATTCTTAGGATTCAAATATTTTTAATTGAATCCAACTCAAATAAAGAAATTTAAAAAAAATTTTATGCAATTAGGATTTTAACGTAAATCTTAATAGCCGATTCTTATCTTCTCCAGCATAATCTATACCGATTCTTTTACTTACGGTAATTGAATCTTTATTAATAATCTCACCTTTGGTAAAAAATAATTTTGAGTCCTGAGAACAGGAATCTATTCCATTAAATTGAGTTTTTGTGATATCTAAAGCCATACACATCTTTCCGGGTCCGTCTGTCAAATTTCGGAAATTTTTTCCAATTTTAACATTTCTATTTTCAATCATCAATTCAATTCCATTAATGGGAAATAATTGCCGGATTAATACCGCACAGGGTATTCCTTCTGGTTCTGTTATGACATTTAAACAGTAATATAATCCGTAAATCAGATAAATATAGAGAGTTCCTGGTTTCATATACATGATTTTTGTACGATCGGTTTTTTTGTTTTCATAAGAATGACTTGCTTTATCTTTAGGTCCAAGATACGCCTCTACTTCTATAACTTTTCCGACCATTCTGCCTTTAGATGTCTCTCGTATTAAATATTTTCCTAGTAAATCAGTCGCTACTAGCTTGGTATCTCTTTCGAAAAACTCTTTATCTAATCTTTCAAAAAGCATCAAATATCAATATCTCTTATATAAGAAATTATAAATTGAAATATATAAGTTATTGCATAAAATATTATTTTGATTAAGATTTAGGTTAATCTAGACTATATCGTCTCTTAAGCATGCGAATTAATTGATCATCAATCTGGGCTAAATCTATTAGTTCAGTCATGGTCGCTTTTGATTTGCGTAATGACTTCCATATGTTGATTTGGTCATGTAATTTTGCCTGTTCAATTAATATTCGTTCATTTAATTGAACTAAACTAAATTTTTCGGCTATTTTTTGAGCTTGAGTTATTGAATCCTCCGCACTTTTTAAATCTAATGTAATTAAATCTAATTTTGCTTGTAATAAGTAGGTTTCAGCCAACCACCAGAAAGACTTTGCATTTTTGGAGGTATATAACATCTGACGTATATAAGATTGAATGTCATTTAATAATTTTAAATTATGAGTATTTCGTAATTCATTTAGTAATAAATCACAAAGATGAAGAAGCGCTCTATATGTGGATTCAAAAAATATAGTTGCTTCAAGTATCGTTTTTTCTTTGACCAGCGCCATCAATATTTCTTTAGCTTTTACTTGGTCACTTACTAATTGACTTGTTTTTAAAAGTAAGGCTTTATCCAATTGAAAAAATATTCTTGTTATATTGATGTTAAAATGCTCCATTATTTGTTCCATACGATTAAAATAATATTTTGCTCGCTCAAGATCATTATTATTAAGAGTAAACAAAATACAATAATCCAGATTTTCAGTCATTCCCCAGATGTCTCCTATTTCTTCAGAAATATTAACACTCTTATCAAGAAATTCTAGAGCTCTATTTAAGTCACCTTTTTCCTCATAAAAATAAGCAAATCCGCCAAGTGCCCATGCAATTCCCCTTTTATGACCTATAATTTTAAAAAGGTTAAAACTTTCGGTAAAATACTCAAAACCTTTATCAAGATTACCTCCGAAGAAATAAAAATCTCCCAATCTTCCAAGACAAAATCCCATTAATGATTTGAAATCAGTTTTTTGTGCAAGGTCGAAAGCTTTTTGTATGCATTTTTGAGAATAATCCCAATCAATTTTATAGTACAAATAAATATTTCCTTTTAGGTAAGTAGATAAAGCAATTTCTCGCTCATCACCGATTAGTTCTCGCAGTTTTAGACTATTCTCCATGTTTTCTGTTGCTTTATTAATGTCTCCTTCATATAAATAAATCCAACCTTTAATATCTGATAATTGAGCCCATCTTCTCTTTAATTCTGTTGGTATTTCATGAGATATTTTTTTTAATAATTCTTCAATATTGGCAATCAAATCGAGAGTTTTTTCTAGATTTCCTTTTCTCCATAAAATCTGTGATTTAATAATTAAAGCATCTATTAAATGGATATGGGGTTTCAATTTCTGACTTACTTGATATACTTGGTCTATAAGTCTAAGAGCCTTATTACAATCTCCTGATTCAAATAGAAGGGAACTCTTAAGGGTACAACAATAAATTTGTTCATAATTTGAAAGATCCTCATTTTCTTCGAGTTTACAAATCTCATGGAGAGCTTCCTTGTACCTACATTTATTCTTAAGTAGCTCTATGTAGGAAAATTCCTTAGTTTTTGAATATAACATATGATTAAAGCTAAGGTTGAATTTATAATCTTAACTATTTTTACAGTTAAGTAATTATAAGTACATTTTTGTATAAAAAATTATATTTCTTTACAAAAAAGACAAATCGTTATTTTGCATCAGTGAAATTAGATTAACTTAAAGAGTACCGTCTTTTAAGCATACGTATCAATTGGTTATCAATTTGGGCTAGATCTATGAGTTCAGTTATTTGAGCTTTTGAATTCCTTAATAATTCCCATTTATTGAGTTGTTCATGTAATTCGCATCGTTCAACCAATATTTTTTCATTTAACTGAATTAAACCATATTTTTCAGCTATTTCTTGAGCTTGATTTAATGAAGTTTTAGCTTTTTTCAAATCTAATGTTATTAACTCTAATTTTTCCCGTAATAAGTATGTTTCAACTAACCACCAGTATGAATTTGCATTCCTGGAGAGTTCTAACATTTCATTTATATAATATTGAATATCATTTAATAATTCTAAATTGTTAGTATTTCTTAGTTCATTTAGCAATAAATCACAAAGATTAAGGAGTGCTCTATATGCGACTTCAAAAAATATAGCAACTTCAAACATTTTTTTTTCACGAACCATCCCAAGTAAAATTTCTTTTGCTTTTGCTTGGTTACTAGCTAATGGAATGGTTTTTAAGAGTAAGGCTTTATTCAATTGAAAGAATATTTTCTCCATTTTAAAATTATTGTGTTCAATAAGCTGTTCTATTCGATTAAAATAATATTTCGTGCGTTCAAGATCATTGTTATTAAGAGTAAGCCAAAAAGATGTATCTAGATTTTCGATCATTCCGAAGATGTCTCCCATCTCTTGATATGTATTGATACTTTGATCCGCAAATTCTAAAGCTCGATTTAAATTACCTTGTTGTTCATAAAGATATGCTAACCCCCCAAGTGAAAATGCAATACCCTTTTTATATTCTATATGTTTAGATAAATCAAGAGCTCGATTATAAAACTCAAAAGTCCGTTCTAAATCACTTTGAATAAGAAAAAAATCTCCTAATCTTGTAAGACACAATGACATCAAAGATTTGAAATCTTTTTCTTTAGCGAGATCAAAAGCTTTCTGTATGCATTTTTTTGAATACTCCCAATCAATTCTGTAATAGAAATAAATATTTCCTTTTAAATAGTAAGATAAAGCGATTTCTCGTTTATCCTCGACTTCTTTTCGCAGTTTAAAACTTAATTCCATGTTTTCTGTTGCTTTATTTATGTCTCCTTCATAAATATAAATCCAACCTTTAATATCTGCTAACCTGGCTGCTCTTTTATTTAATTCCATTGGAATTTCATGATGAATTGACTTTAACAAACTTTCACTATTCGCAATTAAATTAATAGCCTCTTTAGATTTTCCCTGTCTCCATAATATTTGGGACTTAATAGTAAAAATATCAATTAAGTGGAGATTGTATTTCGGTTCTTGAATTTCTTGAATTAATTGGTCTATAAAATTAAGAGCTTTCCTATAATTTCCTAGTTCAAATAATAGAGAGCTTTTAAGGACATAGCAAGAAATTTGCTCATATTGACTAAGATTTTCACTCTTTTCGATATTCTCCAATTCCTGGAGCGCTTCCTTGTACTGACATTTATCCGTAAGAAGTTCTATATGGGAAAAATCTCTTATTTTTGAATGATGCATATATTTGAGATATGATTAAATTCGAAACTCCAATATATTTTAAGTTAATATTAGTATTTTTTGTATAAAAAGCTATATTTCTATACAAAAATGGAAAATTGAAATTATCCAAAATTTAATCTTTTTTATATCCTTTTTTTTTCAATTCAAAAATCGATTTCAGGGGTAATGAGGCGTCTAAATAAACAAATGCGTTATTAGGATTTAGTTCTTGCTCTCTTGCTAGTTTTTCTAATCTTAGCAAGTATTCTATACGTATATCCAAAAACGTTTCATATCTTTCATCATCAAAATACATAATATTAAACCAAGGCTCATTTGTTCCAGATAGATATGAATCATATATTCTTTTCGCCTTACTTATATCGTCTAATTGATCCTCGAAAGCATTGAATAAAGGATTTAGAAGATCAAGCAATTTATGAATATTATAAATAGCATTTCTATAATTCTTAATTTCTGAAATATAGAATTCACGAAGTTTTTGAGGATCTGTTGGGGGTTTTAATTCCATTGCTTTTACTTCAGTAGTTTTATGATATTTCTCATTTATACGATAATATTTTGGGGGGATTTTTTCTCCTTCTCCATCTTTTTTTACACCTCTTCTTGATAAAACGAGTCCATCTTTTTTCATGGAAATTAAAACTCTTGATACTGTCGATATACTTTTCTTTACTAAATGCGAAATTTTAGTAACATTTAATTCATAATATAGTTTGAGTAGCGCCCAAATTTCATACCTTAATTCGTGCTTATCAATTAAAGCTAACCATTCTTCCTCTAAAATGATATCTCCATACATTTCTTGCTTAGCAGATATATTTTTTAAATTTTCTTTATCATACTTTTTATTCTTTTCACTCATCTGAATCAATTGCCTCCTTTAACTGTTTATTTTAAATATAAATAACGTGCTTTTTGAAATTAAAATAATACACGGGCTTTTCATGCTTTTACTGAAATTTAATTTTATTTCCTCTATATAAAAGATCACAATATTTAAATATAAATCTTTCCCATTATATAATGATATAGAGCCTTCCCATTTTTGCCATACTGTTGGGACTGCTCATATCAAAAATTTGATTTCAAAAAAAAGAAGCTGAAAAAAAATGAAAAGATCTACATTACTAAAAATATCAATACCTTTAGTGATAGCAATAGTTTTCCTTAGTTGTGCTTCCACTGTATATGCAGCAAGTGACAACTCTAGAGTAACTTTTAGACCATTAAGTGATTGGGAAGCAAACAATCCTAGTATCTTTTATACATGGGGAGGATGGCCTCCTGGAGCAGACACCCCTGCTTATAGAATATTGCTTGCTGATTTTTTCACAGGCACACCTCCACCTGAAGGTACCTATGATGGATATATTAAGGAGCGAAAATTGTCTGATGGACGAGCTTTAGTTACTGTATATTTAAGCCTTGAGGGTGCTCCATTCTGGTTATTTCTTGTACCAGATTTTCCAGATCCCTCCAATCCATCTATACAATTATTTGAAAATGCCAAAATAATTAAATATCGTGAAGTAATTGAATTTTTTATACCTTTCCCTGGTGCTCCAATACCAAGTATATGGGAAATAGATTTGTTTGATTATACATTTATGAGTGGAGTTGGACACGGTATAGGAATTTTCACCGATTATGCTGAAGAAAAACTTGAATTTACCTCGGGAGAGAAGGGTATGATGACAATTAATCAGAGAGGCCTAGTTCATGCAGGAATTCAAAATGATTTCAAAGGAGCTTTGAGAGATTTATTCCCTACAGAAATTATAAACGTTCATCAAATAGGATAGAATTTCGATTAAAGGAGAGATTGCAAACGAAGGGTTGAATCTTAAATTAAATTATAGAAAAGGAGGAAAAAGGTTAGATAAATGGCTTCTCGAATGACCACACCTAAACCACTATTCCTCCATTCTATATATCTTTTTTTTTTTATTTAAACTTGGTTCAGAAAATAACATTATTAACTCTTTTTTTTGATAAATTCGTCCTTAAGGAAGTGAACTTATAAACTAGTTTCAAATTACTAAGATTTTCTTAAAGTCATTCTTTTTTTGAGCAAACGTCTAATTTGCTCTTCTAAACCGGCTAACTCTATTCGGGTGGCAATTTTTGTTTTAGATTGTTTTAATTCTTCCCAATTATTTAGTTTCTTAGACAATTCCTCTTGTTCTTTTGAGATTTGTTTAGCTAAAAGATTTTGGTTATATTTTTCGGCAATATGGGCTGCTTGAGTTAATAATTGCTGTGTTTCTTTAAATTCGAACATTATTAACTTCAATTTAGCTAGCAATAAATATGCTTCTGCTTGCAGCCAATACGAGTGCGAATTTTTAGCAGCATTCATTATTTGATTTACATAATCTTGTATTTCATCCAGTACTTTTAAATTGCCGGTATTGCTTAGCTTAATTAGAAGCAAATCACATAAGTGAAGCAGAGACAGTATGGCAAATTCATAAAGTATATCCTCATCTTCAAGAAGTAACCTTAATATTTCTTCAGCTTTATCTCGACTGCGGATTTGAGAACTACATTTCAATATTAAAGCTTTAGTAAGAAGATACTCTATTTTTAATATTTTATTTTCCCATTTATCTTTTATTGTCTTCCACTCGAGGAGACGTTGTTGGGCTTGTTTAAGATCGCCCTTTTCAACTAATATTTGAATTAAAAAACTGTAAATTCCAGCTTTGTATTTATAATTTCCCAATTTGTTGCATAGTGCTAAACTCTGTTCTAAGCACTCTAGAGCACGGTCTAATTCTCCTTTCTTTCTATAAGAATCCCCCATATTATTAAGAAGCATAGCCATCCTCTCTTTATTGTTAAGTTCCTTGAAGATCGTTAAACTTTGTTCATTAAATAAAATACACCGATCTAGGTCCCCTTTAAAATGATATATACATGCAATAACTTTGAATCCATCCGCAATATAGTATTTCCAATTGTTTTCCTTGGCAATAACCAAACCTTGGTTAACATATTCTAAAGCACGGTCTAATTCACCACCACAAACACCAATTCTCCATCCAAGATTTAAAATGGATTTGCAAACTTCCTTTGTAGTACCAATTTTTTCTCGCAATGCCAAAACGCGTTCATAGTTTAATACAGCCAAATCAAAGTTATTATTACGAGAATAGAGCCATCCTTTAACATAAGCTATAGAGGCTTCTCTTTGTGGATTGTTTTTGGGTAATTCTCGTGATAGTATTTTTAATAACTCTTCTCCCTGCTCAATGATCTTAGCAGCCTTTTCTAATTCCCAAAGGTAAGTAAAAGCCTCGGCCATTATAAGTAAGGTATTAAAAGATAGATCATTATTTCTTAAGTCCAAACTCTTTTTGTATGTTTGTTGAGTAAGCTTGACAACTTTTTCATATAAACCCTGCTGTAAAAAAAGCTCACATTTAAGGAGATTGCACGATATTATCTCATAAAGAGTTAGCTCTTCTTTTTCTTCGAAAAGTTTTATTAATTGAAGAGCTTCATCATGGTTACCTTCATTAATGAGTCTTTCTACTTGATTTAATTCTATTGATTTTGAATTTAACATATATTAAACCCTCTATTTCTACTATTATATAGATTTCTTCAATTTTAATTGTTTTGTTAGTTTAAATAACGCGGAATAAGGTAATGACATATCAAAATAGACAATAGTGTTATCTTCATCCAATTCATGCTTCATTAGTAATTTCTGAAGTTTCATCATGTACTCTATTCGTAAATCTAAGAATTCTTTATAACGTTTTTCATCAATATGCATAATAGAACATGAAGGTTCATTTATACCTGATAAGAATTCTTTATAAATACTTTTTGCAAATTCAATATTCTCAACATCTACTACTTGATCTCTAAAATACTTTAACAATATTTTTAAATATTCAAATCGTTTTTCCAGGTCTTTTATTATTTTTCTATATTCATCAACCTTTGAATTATAAAATTCTTGAAGTTTTTGTGGTTCTTCAGGTAAACTCTCTTCATCCCATTTATCTTCCAATTTCTTAAATTTTGGATTAATTCGAAAAAATTTTGGTGGAATTTTTTCCCCTTTTCCCTTTTTTGCCCTCCTTGATATTAAAAGATCATCATTTTCCATTCCGATTAAAACTCGCGATACTGTAGATTTGCTCCGCTTTACATATTGAGTTATTTCAGTAACATTTAATTCATTATAAAGCTCCAGAACCATCCAAATATCATGACGTAACGGATGTTCATTAATTAGTTCTAACCAAGATTTTTCTTTTTTACCTTCAGCTTTACTTTCTAACAATATCTCACCTTATCGATTTCATATTCACATGTAATTTAGTTTAATTCTTATTATTGGGATGCAATCAATATTCTGTCTGATTTGATTCATTTTTTCCTATATAAAACATAAAAGCTTTTTATAGCTAATGAAACTTATTATCCTCAAATATATATTAGTGACCATAACATTTAAATATGACCCTTCCCATAATGAATATTGGATAGGTCGTCTCATTAGGGTTTAATAATAGGACGATTTATTAAAAAAAATTGAATTTGAAAAAAATGGATTTATGAAAAAAATGAAAAAAACAAAAATAATTCTAATAACGACTTTGGGAATTTGCATGTTAAGCTTTATACCAGCAGTCCTAGGAAAAGCAGATTGTAGACCAATTGAGGACTTTACTGCCACTAACAGTAATATACTAGCATATGTGGATCCCGAATCCGGCCTACTTGTTGTACCTCATGGATTATGGTGGCTTCCAGATCCAGAAACAATCGCAGATTGTGATTACGATGGTTTTGTACTTGAAAGAGATTTGAAAGATGGACGAATATTGTATAAAATCAATTTGCATGTAAAAGGTGCATTGATGTTGATTTTTTGGGGTCAAGAAGGTTGGTATCTTTTTCCCCCAATATTTGTAGGAGAAATGGATTATTATTTCACAACAACTATAATTGTTGAGGGAGAGTTTGGTGGGCCTGTACCAAATCTTATTGATGTATGGTATAATGGAGGGGGCGAAACTTTAATGTCACATATAACGGGGAGTGGTACTGGGGAATTTACGGATTATGCTGAAGAACTTGGAGTAGGTATCTCTGGAGACCCTGTGAAGGCATTTGTGAACCAAGTTGGTATTCCCAGACCAGAGGGACACCCATTTTATCCTGAAATGTGGCCTGTAGAATTAGTCTTTTTCCATTAAAAAGGTCAAGAGCAAGTACAATAACAAATAAGAGGCATTTATCAAAAAAAATTTAAAAAACAAAAAAAGGTGAAACTAATTACAAAGCACAATGTAAAATTAGTTATAGTAGGAATTTCTTTTACCGCTATTATCTTGCTTGGTCTTTTAACTTCTCAGGCACTTGCGTGTATTAGTTCTCAATACTGGCCTAGTTGGGATATTTGGAGAGAAACAAATCCCGAAGCACAGGATATGGATTCAAGTAAGATAGAGGAAATGTATGATTTTATCGAAGCAAACGAGATAAATATTCAAAGTGTATTGATTATTCGCAATGGGTACATAATTAATGAGGAATATCTTAATAACTCCATACGCATGGAACAAAAGAGTTATTATTGGCCAGAAGCCGATCCAGTTTGGGAACTTCGTGATGGAAGACTACACCATATTTATAGTGCCACGAAATCTGTCGTCTCTCTGCTTACTGGGATTGCTATTGAAATGGGACTTTTCGACTTAGACACAAAATTCTTCGACGTTTTCCCAGATAGGTGGGACTCTGATTATTATGGTGACGTAAGAAAAAGAGATATAACTGTGGAAAATCTACTCTTACAAAATGCTGGTATTCAATGGAATGCGTGGGACCCGGTATTAAGTGAGGAATGGGCGGCTACTGATTATAGTATCGACTTCTATCTTCTGCAGCCAATGGCTTATACACCTGGAGAAGAGGACCCTTGGGCATGGACATATTCAAGTGCAAATACAGAAATGTTGTCCGTGATTATCGCAAATAGATCCGGGATGACAATGGCCGATTTTGCTCGAAAACATCTATTCAAACCGCTTAAAATTCGAGATAACGAATGGGATTGGTTGTATGGTCCTTCGGCATGGGGAACAGGACATCTTGCGATTAAATATTTCGGCGGATTTGGGCTTTTCATGACACATAAAGCGATGGCACGCATTGGATTGATGTGTTTAAATGGGGGAAAATGGCGTGGAAGACAAGTTGTTTCAGAAGAATGGGTTGAAACATCAACGAGTCCTCTAATAGAAAGAACATTTTTTGGGGTGTTCCTATTTCATTATGGATATTTATGGTGGGTTACTCCTGATAAATATTATCAAGCTTTCGGGGCAAATACACAACGGATAATTTTAATTCCAAAATATGATATTGTGGTGGTCTTCACTGCCAATGACCCAGGTGATTTGGTTTGGTCTGGTCCCGTCGATAGTTGGCTCATTGACGATTTTATAATGCCAGCTGTTTTGCAGTAGAGAATATGAGCATCAGCGTTATTAATAGCTAAAAAACAAAAGATTCAAGTCAAGAAAAAATAACTATAAAATTCATGAAGTAAGCTAAAATTAGGAGTAAAATAGAAAATTGCATACGAGGGTTGAAATCTCTAAATTATAATATAGAAAAAGGAGGAAAAAGTTTAGTTAAATGGCTTCTCGAATGACCACACCTAAACTACTATTCCTCCATTCTATATATCTTTTTTTTTTATTTAAACTTAGTCAATAAAATAATACTATTGACTTCTTTTTTTGATGAATTCATCTTTAAGAAAAGATTCTAACTTCTTATTACAGGCTATGAATGGAAACTTTAGATCTATTGATAATTCATGATCAATCTCAGTTCCATCAAGGGAGAAGATTTTGCCTCCAGCTTCTTTTAAAATCAGCATTCCGGCTGCTACATCCACTAATCTATTGCTAGGTCTTAAATTGATAAATGCTTCCATGCTACCCCTCGCTATTTGACATAAAGTTAACGCGCTACTTCCAAGTATTCTTATTCTATAAAATTTTCTTATTAATGGACTTAATTCTTGTAAATTATTCATTAAGTTTTTCATAGGAAGATTCAGTTCAAAATAGCATTGTTGTTTAATATCTAAACTAGAAATATGAATTTGTGAGTCATTTAGATAAGCTCCCTTTCCTTTTTCAGCCCAATATATCTCCTTTGTATTTAAATTAAGAACCGCTGCTTTCTTTATGTCTTGCATTCGATCGCCAACTGCATAAGCTATTGAAACGGAACAATATGGTACGCCCCTAGCAGCATTATTAGATCCATCCAATGGGTCCACGATTAATACTTTTTGATTTCTTTTAGCTTCATCTACATCACCTATATATTTTTCCCCTAATTCTTCACTTATTAATAGTAAGTCTACATCAGCTTTTTCTAAAGAGTTAATTATTACTTCTTCAGCAATTAAATCGATCTCCATTGACAAATCTCCACCGGCACCTCTTTTTGTTTTTTTAGCAGCTTCCGGAGTACCTAAAAGGGGGTTCACTGCATCAAATACTTTAAGAGTAATTTCTTTTAAGAAGTTAATATCTAATTCCATAAAAAACAACATGAATTATAATTATAAGAAGAAATTTGAATAAACAAATAATTTTATGGAGAATTATTTTAGAATTTTTTGTTTTTCAATAATCCATTTATCTACTATGAATTTTTGAGGTTTAGATTTTTCTTTTACATCATATTCACTATGGATTGTACTTTTTGGTATCCAGAATTCTTCTCCAGAATTTAAAGTAATTAATAAAGCCTTAGGACTCTCTACCTTGATTTGAGCTTCAATTTCAATCGTATCTCTCGAGACGCTAAATTCTGTAGTTTCAACTATGTGTAATCCATCCCTAGCAGTTATATGTTCCGAAAAAACACCGTACTCACCTTCTTCATCCACTTCTTCTTTTTCTATGGCTTTAGCTTCAAAAGTCCCACTTGTAGCGTGTTCAATCTTTTCATCGAGGATATGGCTTAACATTAAGGTTAAAAAATTTAAATTAGGGAATCGCAGTTTTTTTTTATATTCTCCAATTTTTATTTGTAAAACTTGACGAGATTCATCTTCCCATCCGACATAAATCTCAGTTTTACGTTCTTTGAAGACATGATACCCTCTCCAATTTGCAGTCCTTCTATTAAGCACTTCCAAAATACAGATAATTTCTTCAATTGATAACCTTACTGTTTTTCCCTCACCTTCAGAAGGTTTCTCCCAAGAACCATTAAATTTTCTAGTTATACAACTTAAGAATATATAGGGAACTTGTTTTGACGGACTTGTCACTCTTACGCTCGTTTTTTGTCCATAAAAAGTTTTTGTATGAAAATCTGCCATAATTATCAATTTATGAGAGATATTTTGTAGATTATTAATATCTCCTTATTGGAGATATAAAACTTCAATGATTTAAATTTGTTTAAAACTGGTTTGTTACATTATAATCTCCTATTAAAAGAATAATAACTTTTAAAAAATTTTCTTTTTTAATTCCAGCATCGGTAATTCTATTATGCTCTCGGTACACCCGGGACAAAGTATGTATCTCTAAACCAACTTTTCCTAAGTATATTATAACAAACGTTACCTAAGCTTTGATGATGCACGTAATAGCTTTTCCGACAAACTAGAGGTAACTCGACATGAAGTACATTGATTGCTCTCTGTTGGATTTTCCATAATAAAATCTCTCTTTGATCTGTATTAACTGGGTCTGTCTCTTCGTAATCTTTTAACCATTGCATAATTTGGGCGTCTTGTACTTGAATCTCGTTGGCTGTAGACATATTATTTAATAACGGTTCAACCATATTGAAAGGATCCAAATAATCAGGGCTCCATCCTGCGTTCCATATATTTAATCGATCGATATCATTAAGTATCACATCATAAAATTCATCTAATGTCATGAGATCGGGTATAATAGTAATACCTATTCTGTCAAGGTCAATAATAAGGGCAGTTGCCATTAGATTTGAGACAGGATAATCTATAATTTCCACAACTTTGTATGAAACAAGTGATAATGCAGACCAAGCTGCATCATTACCCGCATCTACCCCATAAGCTTGAGCTGTAACACCTGCAGTTTCAGTAGGAAATGCTAGTATCATTGCTTCTCTTGCTATTGAAGTATTATAGTATGGTGCTCTAAATGATTCATTATAATACGGAAATCCGGGGGGCAAAAATTGATGAGCACGTATTACATAACCTAACATAATTACATCAATGAAGTACGAATAATTATAAGCATAGGCAATAGCTTTTCTTATATTAGTATTATTGATTTTTTTATTATTCAATCCCCAGTATGAATAACTAGTACTAGTATTCAAATTAGCAAACACCATTTCAGGATCTGCTTGAAATAAAGGAATAAGAGATGGTATGCAACCTCCAAGGTAATCAATTTCTTTACCAAGCATAGCATAGTTTGCTGTTATTGGATTAGGGTGAATAATCCAAAGTATCTCATCCCAGAAAGTATTAGGTCCCCAATATAGAGACCATCGTTCAGCTTTTAATTCTTCGCCTGGTTTGTATCTTATATATTTGAAAGGTCCAGTTCCTACTAATTTATCGACTCCAAGTTCTAAGTATGTAGTAGCAGGAGTTGTTGCAGGATGTAATATTGCACAAGCCTCATAAGATAATAATGGGACAAAAACTCCATATGGTTTATTCAATATGAAAGTGATGTTATACTCACTATTTACGACAGTCTTGTTAAGAATGGAATTACCAGTTATATCGTAGAATAGACTTGCTGGAGCTGCTGGATGGGAAGCTGGATCTAAAGTTCCAGAGGCATTAATAAAATATAGAATCCGATCAAAGGTGAATTGAACAGCATTTGCATTAAAGTGAGAACCATCATGAAAGTAGACATCTTCTCTTAAAATAACAGTTAATTCATCTAAACCTGAGTTCCAGGTGAAGTTGGTTGCTAATTCCATTTCAAGTGGAAAATTTGGATCATACAGGTCATAATCCCATAAATTTTCACAAATATGACTTATTATAATATTTGAGGCACTGTCCCATGAATCAACTGGATCGATAACATAAGGATCTGTACCTGCAGCCCTTAGTACATTTTTCGCCTGTGGAGTTTTACCAGAAACTCCTATTATCCCTAAGATAATATTCCCTGTACCAGATACCAAAAGAATGATGGTTAATATTACGATTGCTAAATTTTTCTTTTCCATTTCCATGTCAAAAACCTCTTAAATTAGGGTTTTTTCATTTATTTAGATTTCAGAGCTAACTTAATGAATGTTTGTTTTTAAAGGTTTAGACCTTATTGGATAATAATAATTAAAAAATATTTTATATGAGAAAGTTTCTTGTTAGTTCCAAATTTTCTAAATTCACTATATTGTTGGTACTCCAGGGATTAAGTAGGTATCTCTAAACCAAAAATGCCCTAAAATATTATAGCAAATGTGAGCTAGGCTTTTATGATGCACATAGTATCTATTGTCATAACAAAGAGGTAATTCGACATAGAGTTCGTTGATTGCTCTCTGTTGAATGTTCCATAATAATTCTGCTCTTTTGGTAATATTATCTGGATCCGTCTCTTCGTATTCTTTTAACCATTGCATAATTTGGACGTTATTGATTTGAATTCTATTGGTAAGAGACATATTATTTAATAATGGCTCAATCATATTGAAAGGATCTATATAATCTGGAGCCCATTCCGTATACCATATATTTAGTCGATCTTTATCATTGACCAACACTTCATTGAGAGTAGGATAATCCATGATATCCGATGTAATATTAATACCAATTCTGTCCATGTCGTTAGCAAGTGATATGCTTATTTTTTGTGAGAGAGTATTATCTTCAATTTCTAAAACTTTGTATGAAGCAAGAGTTAAAGCTGTCCAAGCTGCATCATTACTCGCATTTACACCATATGCTTGTGGAGTAAGACCAGCAGTCTCAGCAGGGAATGCTGCCTTCATTGCTAGTCTAGCTATTGTAGTATTATAGCTGGGAGCCCTAAATGATTCATTATAATAAGGGAATCCAGGCGGCAAGAATTGATGGGCACGAATTGCATAACCTGACTTAATCACATCAATGTAATAAGAATAGTTATAAGCATAAGCTATAGCTTTTCTTATATTGGTGATGTTGATTATATTATTATTTATTCCCAAGTATGTATAATCGGTACTTGTGTTCAAATTAATAAATGCAAGATATGGAGCTGTTTGAAAATAATGAATATAAGATAGCATGCCTTCTCCAAGAAAATGAATTTCACCACCTAACAGAGCGTTATTTTCTGTTATTGTATCAGGGTAATATATCCAAAGTATTTCATCCCAGAAAGTATTAGGCCCCCAATATAGAGACCACCGAACAATTCTTAATTCCTCATTTTTTCTATAAAGTTCATATTTGAAAGGACCCGTTCCTACTAATAGATCGACTCCAAGTTGTAAATATGTTGTAGCAGGAGTAGTTTTAGGATGTAATATTGCACAAGATTCATAAGATAATAGCGAGATAAAAACTCCATATGGTTTATTTAAAATAAAGGTGATATTATACTCACTATTAATTACTGTTTTGTTAAGAATTGACTTTCCATTAATATCGTAGAATAAACTCGCAGAATCCGCGAGATGAGAAGATGGATCCAAGGTTCCAGTTGCATTAATAAAATAGAGAATTCGATCAAAGGTAAATTGAACAGCAGTCGCATTGAAATATGATCCATCGTGGAAAAATACGTGTTCTCTTAAAATAACAGTTAATTCGTCCAATCCTGGATTCCATATGTAATTTGTTGCTAAACGCATTTCTAAGGCAAAATCAGGATCATATAAATCATAATACCATAAATTATCACAAACATGTCTTATTAAGGTATTTAAGGCACTGTCTCTTGAATCAACTGGATCCAAAACTAAATCACTTGTTCCTCCACATTTAAGCACATTTTTCATACCCCTTGGTCTAATAGGAACACTTTTAGTTCCGGAAAGGAATAAATTCCCAATTCCAGATACCATAAGATTGAAAATCAGAATTATTATTATTGTATCTTTTTTTTCAAGTTCCACATCTTAAACCTTTTGTATTTCTTGATTTTTTAATTCTTTTAGATTTCAGACTTAAATTAATGAAAATAAGAACCTAATACTATATATAATTAGGATTTTTTTTTTTTACTTGTCAAAAGAATATGACAGCACATCAAACTTTTAAAAATTGTCATTCTAATGTTTTTTTCTTAATTCATTTCATTTGAAATTTAATTACATCCCTATGATTTCTTTTCAAAAATTTTGTAAATAAGTAAAAGTTTTATTGAGTTTGATTTTATATAACTGCAAATCAATTAATTTTCTAGTGTAATAATATGGAAAAGAATATAGCAAAATCCAATGAGAAAATTGAAAAGAGAGTTATTGTAAGTAGTTCAGGTGATATACAAGAATTTGATGAACATATAAGTACAATGGGTTCTGCAAAAATTTCTGGTGGAAAAACCCATAAATCTTTGCGAGTTTCAGGTTCTGGAAAAATTAATGGAGATTTAGAATGTAATGGGCTTACATCATCTGGTACTTTAACAGGATCTGGCAATTTAACTTCCCATGGTGATATTAGTAGTTCAGGCTCATTCAATATTGCTGGAATTCTCTCTGGGGACGAAAGTGCAGATTTTTCTGGCTCAACTCAAATAGGTAATCTTGTTAATATTCAAGGAAATTTAATAGCTTCAGGTTCCTTTGAAACAGGACATTTTGTAAGAGCAGAACAAGGAATCCAACTTTCAGGTTCTTCAGAAATAAATGGAAATCTTTCTTCTGATAAAAGTATAAGAATTGATGGTTCCACGTATATTGAGGGGAATGTTGTTGCGGAAGAAGTTATGTTTGGAGCTTCTGAAAACATAAAAAAAAAGCAACATTATAAAATTCATGGAAGTATACTTGCCAAGAATAAGGTTGATATAATAAAAACTCATGTTGAGGGAGATATTAAAGGAAAAGATATAAAAATCGGTAAAGGTTCAGAAGTTCTTGGAAATGTATATTATGTTGATAAAATTGAAGTCGATAAAAAAGTAAAATTAGCTAACGAGCCTACTCAGATTAAACTGGAAGAATTGTAATCTTCACATTAATTCAATTTCTACAAGTACTGATTCAGGAATCTGAATTTTCATTATGAGATGCATGCTTCGCTCATTTGCGATAATTTCAAAAAGTCTTTTATGAATCCGCATCTCAAATTTCGCCCACGTATCCGTTCCTTGGCCACTCGGCGCTTTCATAACAGGAACACGTAATCTTTTTGTAGGGAGAGGAATAGGTCCATTTTTTCTAATGCCTTGTGATTTACACACACTTTCTATTTGCCCGCATACTGATTTGAGTGCGTCTAGTTGGGTAGATGACAACCGTATGCGTGCTTTTTGTATGTTTCAATCACCAGTTAAAATTATATTTAAAATTTATGGTTCTTCCTTAAATTTTATGGTTTTTATAATTATTACTCGTAAATAAATTTTTTTATCTAATCTAAGGATATCCTAATAAAAACTTGTTTCCTAAATGCACATGTTTTAAATATTTTTTTCAAAATAATTCAATAACTATAAATTCCAGACAAAACCTTTATATACAAAAGAGTCCATTCTTCTTCTGGTATTGGTTTTTTAAGAAATAGAAGGAAAATGTAAGGATAGGAGTGATTTTTGTGGAAAAACTAGATATTGGAAATAATTTAATAGTTATTGGGCTTATACTGTATATTGCTGCTGTACCTTTATATATAATCTCTGCCATGATATGGGGGATAGCACCAATAGGTTTTACTTTAGATTGCATAATGATTATTACTGGACTTGTTTGTATTATAATTGGTGGTAAATGGTCAAAAAAGAGTAAAGATTATTGGTTGGTGATTATAGGTTTGATTTTAGTATTAGGAGGTTTATTTTTAGAATCAATCAACATTACAGCTAATATTTCTGGATTACATATGTTTATTCCTTTTCCAACTTCAGTAACAATGTGGAGTACAGGAATCTTTATTGCAACCATAGGAGGATTAATGAAAAAACGGTAAAAAACAAAATTCTTTTACTGAATTTTTAAAGGAATTATTTTATCTAATTTCAAGTAAATCCTAACAAGAATTTATTTCCTAAATGCACATGTTTTAGATATTTTTTAGCAACATTTGAACTTTTTAAAGCTTGCTTACGAGGTGTAATCCCTAAATCCCGCATTTGATAATCTCCGTGAAATACTAAAAGACTGTAAGGAATTTCGGGATTGATTGAGCTGACAAATTTAGCAATCTGCTCAACTTCTTCATGATTGGTATATCCAGGGACCATTAATGTGCAGGCACTCATTTCATATAAACCCTCTCTTTTTCCAAAATAATTCTCTGCGAGAAACTTAAAGTTTTCCAATGTTCTTTTATTGCTTACACCACATAAAGCAAGATTAAGTTTCTCATTAAACGTTTTTAAATCAAATTTGATATTTCCTCCAGTTTTAAGTGCAATTTGCATGCACTTTTCAATCCAATCCCTATTTCCTGAACCATTCCATTCCCAACAAATCCTCATAATTCTTTTCTCATTTTTAATTTTATCAAGAATTTTCTCCGCAAGATTTATTGAAAATGGTAATTGAGCTTCTGGGGTACCTCCAAAATAACATAAACATGTAATTTTCTCATTCTTAACAATTTGGTTAGCTATTGTATCAACATCAAATAAATGCCGTTTTGAAAAGAGTTTATGAGAAGCATTTTGGCAAAAAAGACAGTTAAACGTACATCCATACAAAAAAGCAGCATAACTGTAAGTCCCAAATTCGGGTCCCTCATAATTAGAATATTCTGGATAACCAGAAGACGTTCCAGCTGGACAAATCCAACCATTGCAACAATTAGTTGGATTTGGATCTATATACCCATGAATATAACCCTTCGATTTTGAGGGATATGGTAATTCCCCAATCTTTCTTAACCGAATATTTCTCAAACCGCAATAACTTTTGTCATTATCAGAAAGAGAACATTCATTTACACATAAATTACATCTTAGTTTGATATTAGGTTTTTTTGCTTTGGGGGGTTTTGCTGGTAATTCAACAAGTTTTCGGACTTCTGAATGAACATTTAGTATATGGGGCTCAACTTTACTCCAATCTCCTTTTAGAATACAGTTCCTACAGACTTGCAGGACTTCCGAGATAACTTTCTCAGTTTTTCCACAAAACTTACAAGTTCCCATATTTACATCTTTTTTTTTAATAATAGAAAAGTTTGACCAGCTTTTTGGTTTGCCTTACTTTTAACCATAAATCCTTCAAAACCATTATTAGTAAATGAATTTTTAAACATTTTTAATTCATTATCATCCTTCGGATAAAATTCGATAATAATTCTGCCATTTTGTTTTAATACACTGTTTAGATATTTACCCGTATCATTGAGGAGTTTCACTTTTTCACCAAAATTTTGTAGTCCATATGTGATAAAATTGTAAGATGATATTGAGATTATATGATCAACTGAATTGAGTCTGATCGGTAAGAAATTAATATCTGCCAAAATTAATTCTAAAAGTTTCGAACCTTGTAAAATTCTTTTCTTATCTCTAGCTTTTGATAACATATCAGATATTATGTCAATTCCAACTACTCTAAAATTATTTTGAAGTAAAATTTCTGAAGAATAGCCTGTTCCACACCCTAAGTCCAAAATTAAATATGGTTTTCCCATTTCAACTCCATTACCATTATCTCCATTTAATTTCTCATCGAAAAGATATTTAATGGTTAAGGAAGTGGTTCGCTTTTGATTTCTCTCCATCCATTTTGAACTATCATATTCTTCTGCTTTATCTTCAATATAATCATCTGGAAATATCGGGAGTTGGTTTTTTCTTACCAATGATGATCACAAATGTAAAAATCATTTAAATATATAAATAACTAAACTCAATATATCATAAAAAAAATTAATTCTAGTATTAAGACAAAGAGTAGGAATAGGGATTTGTTTATGGCGGGAAAGAATACCATCCTAATTGTTGATGATGAGCCCGATATTGTAAACCTTACTGAGAAATTTTTGAAATTGGGGGATTTTGATACAATTACAAGTAGTAATGCCAAAGAAGCGATGAAGATCATTGAAGAAAGTTATGATAAAATCGCTTTAATACTTCTTGACATCATGATGCCTGGCCGAAGTGGGTATTCTGTTTTGGAAGAAGTAAAAAATAATGATAAATACAAAGATATTCTTGTAGTCTTATTCACTGTTAAAAGTTTTAATGAAGATGTACAAAAAGGTAAAAAGCTTGGCGCTGATGCCTATATTACCAAACCTTTTTCGGGTAAGGAGCTTTTAAACAGAATAAAAGAGATTTTAGGAAATAATAATAATAATTGAAGTCCTTTAATTTTTCTTTTTATCATTTTAAGATTCAGTTTAACCTTTCGTTCTATTTTATTTGGATTTATTCTCATTTCATAAAGAAAGCATCTAAATTTTCTGGTTTTATGACTTTATATTTATTTTCTTCGACGAGAAATTTCACTATCCTGTTTATATTTACTAAATGAAGTGATGGTTTTCGTTGAGAATTAAACCGTTTCCAATAGTATCGATGTATCATCTCTTGGGGGAGATTAGAGAGAAATTCATTCATATTGATGATGAAAGTAGTGGTATAAAATTTGCCATTATGGGTTTCTAAATACTTATTGAAATAAGTTTCAATCTTATTTAAAATGGCTTCTAATCCTGAATATTTGCTCACGGAATACAATGATGATAAATAGAGATTTAAAAGCTAAGACTCCGACGAATTTTACTAGATAATTTTTTGTTTCTAATCTAAAAACTTTTATATCATTTGAG